>CALDQH010000059.1 GCA_937911935.1 uncultured Bacteroidales bacterium
CGTTCGTTGCTTGGGTGCTATTACACGCGACCGTTTAGAAGCCGTTCGCGAATCGGATGCTATCTTGCGCGAGGAATTTGCCCTTGCTGGTTTGGACAAAAAAGTATGGCAATACTTTACCATCGTTCCCGATTTTAAATCGGTAGGTGTAAAAGACAATGCACGCAGCTACGATTGGCCCGTTATTATCCGCGCCGTAAATACCATCGACGCTATGACCGCTACCATCGAGCACATCGATTGGGCTATCTTAGACAAAATTACCAAACGCATTTTGGCAGAAGTGCCCAATGTAAACCGCGTTTGCTACGATATGTCGCCCAAACCAAGCGCAACCATCGAGTGGGAATAATAAGCAAAACACCACATAAACAATGGGGCTGATTTCATTGGAAATCAGCCCCATTTCTTTCTATTAAATACGCACCTTAGCCTATGCGTATTTTTTGGGTTTTAACTTCGTTATCACCTATTACGCGTACACTATACACTCCCTCTGCCAATGGCAAAGACAATTCGGAGTATCGACCATTTACGGTATAGGTCCAACTACGACCTACCATATCGGTTACCAAAACGGTTTGAATCTGTACAGATGCGTTAGACGACACTACCAATTGTTTATTTTTTGAGTAAATGGAGATAGCACTTTCTTGCTGAATACCAGGAACATCCGATACGATATCATCTTGATCTACATCCTCTTCGTGTTCTATGTATAGGTAAAAACGTCCCACACAATCGCCAACGGGCAAATGGCTTATTTGACACGAATCGCCAGCCGACAGATTATAGAGCATACCTGTTTGACGGTCTTCTAAGATCACATCATCATCTTCGTAAGTACCTACCAATGAAATAGTAAAGTTTTGCTCTGAAGTATTAACCCTAATTCCCAACGGAATAGGAGTTTGCATTTCGGGCACATGGACAGCAGACCAAGCACTACCATATCGCATAATATATAAATCGGGAACAGCAAAATTCATACCGTTGTAGATTTTAGGTGCATCTACGGCAAAATCGACTGTATCTGTTTTGGCAGCATCTATGGTAAGACAAACCTCGCTTCCCACTTTTTGAGCATCATTTGTAATCTTTAAACGCAAAGAAGGCAATGCTACGCTACTGCGAGTTTCTGTTGAAGTGGTTAACATACATGCTTTGGGAACAGTAAGAGAGGTAACTCCATCATTGGGCGTAAATACAAAACCATGTTGCGCAGGAACTACGGCATTGTTGGTTTCGTCCACTTTGACAAACGACTGCATTCCATAATCGTAATATTGAACCGTACCATAACCCTCTTGTTCCAACAAAAGTACATTCATGTTGGCAGGATAGGTATTAACCAACATCACCGGAACATGAGGAGTTAACCCCTCGTAAGTAGGCAGCTTACTTTCGTTGTAGAAACGACCGACAAAACGGAAAGGAATGGGTTGTTCGGGAACGTAATTGGTATTGTTGTCCATGTTATAGAATAAGGCAGGAAGCTTAATGTCGCCATATTGATCTGGCACACGAATAGCAAACACTTTATCTTGTTCGACCTCAACACCTAAATCAGCAAATGAATTATTCCAAGTTGCCTGTCCTTTCGAATCGATAACTGCTTGATGCATGTACACATGGGGCAAATTATGCTTATAATAATCGCCCGATTGAATATTACGTGTGATACGATTGCCGTTTTCGTCTGTGGTCCATGGTCTTACAACAGTACCTACCATCAACCAATCCTCGCGACGCGCTATAAACTCGGTTTCTACCTCGTCGTAACGGCTCACACCATTGACATGTAAATTTTCTACGCCTACCAACGAGGCTCCATATTCCATTTTGATGGTGCTTGCAATTTTGGTAGCAGTATTATTATCTCCGGCATTCACTTGTGCTCCACGCCATTTTACATTTCGCTGCTCACCAAATTTATCAGCATCAGACACATCGGGAATAACTGGATAGTTTACGATACCCCCTTGGGGTACTGCATATTGTTTCGAATTAGGAGCGGGCAAAATAACGGTTAAATCGTCCGCCAATACATCCATGCAGGTAAGCGGAGTACCATCTGTTTTAAACCAATTATCTCGGTCGTCCCATTGATCTGATGCAGAACCATTCCAAATAATTTGTTGAACAACGGCTGTGGGTTTTTGCACCGTTCCCTTAAGGGTTAATGCTATTTGTTGCCCATTAAAAAGGGTCAATGCAGCGGTATAATCATCCTCGCAATCATCAGGAGTATAAGTAATCGAGAAAAATTCCACGCCTTCGTCACAAGCATACTGTTTGTAAGGTTCTGTTATTTTATAATACCTGCTATCCACGTCAAAAGACAATGTGGTGGCATTGGCAAATGTAACCGTAAATTCTTTGGTAACCGATTTACCAAATTCTACCTCTCCAAAATCGATTACCTGATTAACAATGCCATCGCCAGAAACCTCTAAAACATTATCCTTGAATACCTTTAGATTTCTCACATAACGAAGCAAAGAACCATTCCAGGTACCGTTGGTAAATTTAATGGCTACCGTATTATAAGGAATTTCTACTACTTGTTTGGCATATTTATCGTTAATACCAGCCGAAGCTCCCGACCATGTATTGATTTTTTGATAAGCCGTTTGTCCTCTCAACAACACGTATATGCCCATATCTCCGTCTTTGTCCACATAAGCTCCGTCATCTGTTTTTACCTCAAATTCCAAACGTTTGGTATAAACAGAAGCATCGGTTGGCAAAGTATAGGTAATAGAACGTTCCTCAAAAATATCTACCAAATAGTACTTAACAGCGTCGTGTTGATAAATAACACAATCGGTTAAAGGGACATCACTTGTTTGTGTAGTAATCACTACTGTATTTGAATGGTTTAACGACACAAGGCCGTCAAACACAGCATACACCACAAACTCGTAGGTAGTACCCATTTGCAAGCCTGTTGCATTTAACTGCGTAACATTTCCTTCTGCGGTATAAGTTAAGCCCGATAGCTTATCTACTATACGATAGGCAGTAGCCCCCTCTACAGGTGTCCAAGCCAAACGTGCCGAAGTCAACTGCACTTGCGAGCAAGTCAGCGTAGTTTCGATGTTTTTAGAGCACTCTCCGTACAATTTAACCGTGCTTCCGTTAGAGAAAGTAAGAGTCTCTGAGAAAACACCTAATTCGGTAGGTCTAAACGACACTTTTAGGGTAGTAGTCGTAATGGAGCAAACATCTTGTTGGGGCAAACTTTCGGGATTATCGATGGTAAAAGCCGAACCACTTACACTGGCAGTTAGGTTTGAGGTAAGTGCTGCATACGTAATTTGAATATCGCGTGTGAACACTTCGCCTTGTCCGATAAAACCAAAATTAATATCGGACGCGGTAATTTCAAGAACAGGTTCGTAGGTCAACGCGATGCTTATAATGTATTTTTTGAGCGTTGCACCTGTTTCTGTATAAAATTTAATTTTAGTAGCTTGGGGTGATATTGCACAGGAATAATCAACGTAATCAACTGTTTTTTCAGTACCAAAAATCGTTTTTTCGGTTACTTTACCTGGGTTCGTTGCCCAAATAGGTTCTGACCATTTCCCATTGACATACTCAGCCAATTTTAATTCTTTTTGTCCTAACGGCGTTCTTTTGGCGCTAAACGTGATGTAATTATACGAACGATTGGCAAAATCAATCTCTTCCGAGTCGATTGTATTAAGGGTTATATTACCTTGGTCTGTATTTTTACATACAGCCGATGCCTGTGCAAAGCTGCATACAAACAAAAGAACGACAAGTAATTTATGCATTGTAGAGTATCTCATACGCGTTTTTATTAGAGCAAACGGCGCAAATCTATGCAAAAAAAGCTCAACTTGTAACCTTCGTACAGACAGGTTGTTCATAACTAATCGCCAAAAATGACAATACTTTGACAAAACTGTAACAATCCTATTACAAATAAGTAATTTACTTTTTTAGGAAATTAACTATCTAAAAACAACATGATTAAACTTTTTACATTATCTTTGCGTCAAATTAGCAAATAAATTAAAAAACACATAGTATTATGAAAACTAAATTATTTCTTTTAACCGCATTGTTTGCATTGGCTGGAATGGCTTTTGCACAAGACGAAGCAGCTATTAAATTTGAAAAACGCACACACGATTTTGGTTCTATTAACGAAGTTGACGGACGCGTAGAAGCCGTTTTTGAATTTGAAAATGTTAGCAACAAACCTGTTACATTAACCAATGTACAAGCTTCTTGCGGTTGTACCACTCCTAATTGGCCCAAAGAGCCCATCGCTCCTGGCAAAAAAAGTTACATCACCGCTACCTACAACCCTGCAGGTCGTCCAGGTAACTTTAGCAAAAGCATTACCATTCGCTACCTAAAAGCTGGCGACGAAAAAGCATCGGCTGTAGTCCTTAACATCAAAGGATCGGTAGTGCCAAAAGCACAACAATAAGCAATTATCTTATAATCGATAAAAAATCGAGCCTTTCACAAACGAAGGGCTCGATTTTTTTTGTATCTTCGTGCAAGGTAAAAGAAAACATCGCTTAAGCGATTTTATCCTAAAACACGTATCCGATGCAACGTACATTTTATAGCATACTTTTAATTTGGGCAGCTGCCATGATAGGCATACCCTTGACAGCCCAAAACTCCCTACCCACGGCAAACGATATGACGATTACCACCGATAGTATCGTTACCGATAGCATCCCTGCTCCACCCGATTCTGCTGTGATGTTATTAGATTTAGAATCGTATCATTTGGGACTTATCAAGGATTATACCAAACCTACCACCTATACTTTCTTTTATTGCAACGGAGGCACTGAAGGACTTATTATCAAACGCATCGAAGCAACATGCGGTTGTAAAATACTGCAATACCCTACCGACAGCATTGGCTACGACCAAAGCGGCAGCATCCTGGTAGAGGTTATGCCCTGCAAGGATGCAGGTTCTTTTAAAAAGGCCATTTATCTTTATACCAATGCGGGTACTTTTAGGTTACAACTAACAGGTATTTTTAACCAAGGTGCTACAGCTCACGAAGATTATAGTGCTATACCTACAGAAGAGGAAGAAATGCAACAGGTACTTCTGAATGACGAATCGACGAATCGAGGAATCGATGAATCGAAGAAAAAGGAGAAGTCAAACAAGAAGAAGAAAAAAAGAAAAAACATTAACCAAATCACCGATTAGTCGATTAGTCAAAATAAACCCGACTCACCAGATAACCAAATCACCAAATCACCAACAAAAATGATTCATCCCGAAAACGACCCCAAATACGAAGGCCTTACCGTCAACAAAGGCATTATTCAGCCACCCAGCGTTAATCCCAATTTGGTGCGCAAAAAACGCCGCAGACTTCTCAGCAAAGATGAATACGTGCAAGGCATTGTAGAGGGCAATATATCCATTTTAAGCCAGGCGGTAACCTTGGTAGAAAGCACCCTACCCGAGCACTATGCTTTGGCACAAGAGGTAATTGAAGGCTGTCTGCCATACGCTGGTAAATCAACCCGCATAGGCATAACAGGCGTACCAGGCGCAGGCAAAAGTACCTTTATCGAGGCCATTGGTATGCACTTGGTTAATTTAGGACACAAAGTAGCCGTACTTGCCATTGACCCCAGTAGCGAGCGTTCCAAAGGCAGTATTTTGGGCGATAAAACCCGCATGGAAGAACTTTCGGTAAGCGACAAGGCGTTTATTCGCCCTTCGCCATCGGCAGGTTCGTTGGGCGGCGTTGCACGCAAAACACGCGAAAGCATCGTGCTTTGCGAAGCCGCAGGTTTTGACATCGTAATTGTAGAAACCGTAGGCGTAGGTCAATCGGAAACTGCAGTTCATTCCATGACCGACTTTTTCTTGCTGTTGCAATTAGCTGGCACAGGCGACGAGCTACAAGGCATCAAACGTGGCATCATGGAAATGGCAGATGGCATTACCATCAACAAAGCCGAAGGAAATAATTTAGAGAAAGCCCAACTGGCACAACGCCAATTTCAAAATGCCTTACACTTGTTTCCTCCCCATCCATCGGGTTGGACTCCCAAAGTGCTAACCTGCTCGGCATTTCATAAGATTGGCATCGAAGAAATTTGGCAAATGATAGACGAACACACTACCTTTACCAAGGCAAATGGTTCGTTCGACAACAAGCGCAAACTACAAACCAAGTATTGGATGTACGAAACCATCGACCAACATTTGCGTGACCATTTCTATCACAATCCCAAAATTGCCGATATGCTCAAAAAATTAGAGCAGCAAGTAACCGACGAAGAAATTGGGTCGTTTACTGCCGCTCATCAATTATTAGATACGTATTACTCGCAAGACAAACCTTCTACCGTAATTTGACGACGGAAAGCCTCGCCCAACGATATTAGGGTTTCGGTACTATCAATACCTGGAATAGACTGAATCTTATCGTGAATGATGCTTAAGAAATGCTTGTTGTCTTTGGCATAAATCTTTAAATACAACGCATATTTACCCGTGGTGTAGTGACATTCTACTACCTCGGGTATTTTGTATAACGCATCTACTACGTGTTTAAAATCGTTGGCATCTTTTAAATACAAACCCATGTAGGCACAAGTATGATAACCTACTTTCTCGGGGTCTAAAATAAACTCCGATCCCGTTATAACACCCAACTGTGTTAATTTTTGAACACGTTGATGTATGGCTGCACCCGACACGTTACATTCCCTGGCAATCTCTAGAAAAGGGGTGCGAGCGTTGCGCGATATCAACTGCAAGATTCTTTCGTCTAATTGATCTAACTGAATCTGTGACATACCTCAAATCTATTTTTCGTTGCGAATCCTGTTTCTTCTAACAAAAGCATAAGCTGCCAACATGGGAGCAATGAACCAAACTGGCATATCCAATGGTAAAGAAGGACCTCCATCGCACATTTGCATACAGGTTTTGTACATGGCATAGTACATATCTTTGTTACCTTGTATATCTGCGTCACGTAACCAATCTGCACAACAAGTTTGGCAGGGAGCTTGTTGACCATTATACTTTGCAGTACAATCCGTACCCCAAGCGCTATTATCTGCTTCTAACTTCATGTTCAAATTATAAAAAGTGGTTCCGTACGAGGTAGTAACATTATCCTTCCCTTTTTCGTATAATTCGTTCGATATCAAATAAGACTGAGAAGGTAACTTAATGGCCCATGCCGTTACCCCAAAGCTCATAAACATCACTAAAAATAATTGTATCTTTTTCACGTTCTTAGTTTGTTTTGTTTTCACCTCTACAATTTATTATTAATAGATATGTACCTTTTCTGTTTTTACTGCATTATCTCCGATAACATGTACCGTATAAATTCCTTGATTTAGCGGAAGCGAAAGCGCAACATATCTGCCACTAACGTTGTAAACTTGATGTTTTCCTGCCATATCAACTACAACTATGCGTCGCAACTCAACATTAGGAGTTGATGATACAACAATATCATCCTGCTCTGTGTAAATCGTTATATCTTTAGCATCTACCTCGGTATCTGTTACTGATGTAACAACATCATCATCTTCGGGCATCCTATCTACAAATTGCAAATAGAATCGATTCTCGCAGGTATCAGCGGGCAAATCATCAACCACACACACCTCTCCTTGCGACAAATTATAAATTTTACCCATTTTTCTGTCGTCTAACATCACATCCCATGGCATATTATCACTAACGATAGAAATGATATAGGTTTGATTTTCTGCACCTATTCTTACACCCAATGGAATAGGTTCGTCAAAGGTAGGAACACTCAAACCTGAGTACGATTCGCCATAACGCATTACGTATAAATCAGGAAGATAGACATTCTCACCTGTAAACAATTTAGGGGCATCTACAACACCGTTTGGAACATCCACTTTTTCGGCATCGAACTGAATATAAACATTGTTAGATGCACGATTATAAACATTTTGCATCTCAACACGCACATACGGAATTTCTACCTCTGCGCTACGATGCGTAACTTCAGAGTTGGTCATATATTGTGTATCCACTTCCAATTTTGTTACGCCGTCGGCTGGTGTAATAACAAACCCATGTTGCGACTGAATAAGGGCATCTTTACTATCTTCGCCAACCGCTTGGAAACCATGGGTATAATCATACACTTGAATAGTACCTACTCCACTTTTCTGTAGTTTATAGGCATTGATATTAGCCGGATAGGTATTGGATAAAATATCCATCTTTTTAGGAGTTACTTTGTAAGTAGGTATCCTATCCTCGTTATAAAAACGACCTTTGAAGGTAAAGGTAATGGGTTCGGTTGGGTCGTAGTTTGTATTCTCATCCATGTTATAAAAATCCGCAGGCAATTTGATGGGACCATATTGATCTGGAATACGAATAGCATACGCTCGATCCGCAGGAACTGGTATATTCAAATCGGCAAACGAGTTATCCCAAGTTGCCTGTCCTTTCGAATCGATAACTGCTTGATGCATGTACACGTGTGGCAAATGCCCTTTGTAATAATCGCCTGATTGAATATTACGTGTGATACGATTGCCGTTTTCGTCTGTGGTCCATGGTCTTACAACAGTACCTACCATCAACCAATCATCACGACGAGCGATAAATTCTTGTTCTACCTCGGTATAACGTTCTACACCTTTATTTAATCCTTCTACCCCAACCAACGTAGCTCCATACTCTAAATAGATTTTATCAGCTACCTTGGTAGTGCTTGCCTGCGTATTATTACCAGCATTTACCTGTTCACCATGCCAAGCATCGTATCGCGTATCTCTAAAGCTTGATTCGGTCGAGATATCTGGCAATGATGGATACTTGGTAATACCTGCAGGAGGTGTTAGGTATTTTTCCGAATCCTTATTAGGAATAATCACCTGTAAGTCTTCGGTCAAAGCATCTAAACAGGTTAGCAACGTACCATCTGTTTTGTACCAGTTGTTTCGGTTATCCCACTCGTTAGAAACAGTACCATTCCAAACAATGGTATCAACAGGCATGGCCTGACGTTGTTGGAAAGCACCTACTGTCCAAGTACCAGGTATGGCGGTAATCTCGGGGATATAATGGCCACGGATAGGTATCATCAAAATAAGGTGCGCGTCGTTTGCATTAGATGGTTCTACTTTTAAAAATACCTCGTAGGTGGTTTCTACATTCACATCCGCAGGACGCATAAATTTAATATATACTGGTTCATTATTCACATCACCATTATTATCGGTAGTAATAACATCGGTGAGCGCTTCCTCTCCTTGAGTGGTTTTAATGGTAAATAAGGTTGCAATATTTCCAGTTAACGATTGTTTTTCTTTATCTACCAAACTTAAATTAATGGGTTGTTTGGCTGTTAAATGAAGCGACGAAATCATTACATCAGTGGTTTCAGAGCCTACAATGGGCGAGGTGTACAAGTTAATGGTACCTGGCTCTTTGTAAATTTTATCGTAAGGAGTTAACGATTCGTTGCTGTTATCAACCGCCATTTTGGGACGAATAGAATTTACGCCATTATCGGGATTCAATCGGTCGTTGAATAGCAAATGAGCCCCTTGCAAAGAAACATCTTCGTCCTCTTCAATGCCTTTACCAATGTTCAATCCACCACCTACAACTACTAACGATGCTGGGTTGGTTGGTTCGGTTTGGCACACTTGCTCTTTTACATTGGCATATAGGTTATAGGTTTCATCGTCATCAATACAGAATTTGCCAATCTCAAAAGCAGAGGATATGTTTTTGTTTGTATTGTCGAATTCACTCCAAAAATTGTTGTACATAAAACTCTTACACCAGGCTGTACTTTTACCTATACTTTGCAGATAGAAAGTAGTAGTATTGGTTTCATCATCGTTATTTCCTGCTATATCCTTATCGTACGAATAGCAGTTATTGTAGTAGAAACGAATGGTATTAGGATCAAAGTTGGCAGCAGTTACTGGTTGTTGCAAACCACCTAAACGGAAAAAGTCGAATCGATGGTAGCTACCTGCGCCCGCATCGTTATCTTTAATAAAGAAGGTATTGTAGTAAACACCAATATTTTTGAGCGGGAATTCTGCTGCTTTGGTTCCATAGTTTACCAAACGTACATTGGCTACCGTTCTACCTTCTGCCGCTAATTGTTTTACCGAAACAGCATTGTCGTTCCAAAATACGTTGTTCATCAATAGTACGCGTTGGCAACCTTGAATAAAGAACGAAGTAGCCAGCGTACCTTCCGAGTTGTTGCGCAAGAACTTCACATCGGTGGTATTGATAAATTTAATGGTACCACCCCAGTCAACCACATCTTCGCCCTCTGTTTCATCGACAGAGAAATCGTACTTGGTGTAGAACTCGTTGTTTTCTATATGAATTCCTTTAATACCCACCACATGGATACCGTTTCTGCCGTACGACTCAACATAACAGCTTTTTAGCGTAATGTTGTGTTCCACATCTGACAATGGGACAATATTAAAGTCTTTTTGAAAGCCCTCTAGGTTGTTATCGCCTTCGCCAGTATCAATATCTAACGCATTGTCGCGTAGGTTTTTATCGCTGATAATATCCAAATTATCCAACACAATGTTTCTGCTTCGACGAATAACAGGGTGTACCAATACAGCACGGTTACCTTTGGGGTCAGCTGTTCTAACCACCAATGATTCACCACCATTAGGGTTAATATTGCGGAAGAAAATGGCAGGAGCATCGTTTATATGTCCACCCGACATACCTACTTTTTCTATACCCCTGTAATAGGTAGGTCCGTAGTGTACCAACATTACTACTGGTACTTTTAATGTAATCTCATCTTCTTTTAAAGAACCATAGTAAGCTGTCTTTGCACTACAAATTTCATTATTTGTTTTTAGCACCGCAAAGGCTTGTTCAAAGGAATTGAATACGTAATTACAAGGATCGCTCTGAACAAACTGATTGATGTGTACATATACGGTATCGTCTTCTATTTCGGGAAATTCACAATTTAGATTGTCGTAGTTTTCGCCACAAGCGCCATTATAAGGCGCTTGATAGCTACTTTTTTCCATACCGGTCAACTTGGTTAAGGTGTTTTCTGCATCGCATTTAATACTAGCAGTTTGATTCCATTTTACATCATCATCAAAACTATTCTTTGTAGAGCCAGAAGCTAATCTCACCCAAATATACCTATCATATTCAGCGGGAATCTGTGCATAATAATAACTATTACATTTATCCGCACTAACCCAACCTTCTTTTACAGGATTTGTCCCGTCTTTATAGTAATATACAGCAAAACGAGCACCATCCACATCCCATGTTCCCCCTTTTTCCACTTGAGGATCTAACAACACAGTCTGTGCATCATCTACGTAACCACCAATGTAGATTTCTCCATTGGTTTTATCAAAATAAAAATCGTAGGTGCCTTTTTGTAAAGTAATATTATTGTTTCCACCACCTGAATAAGGTACTGGCGAAACTATTTTTACATTCGCAAAGAATTCATCTCCACAAGGACTTTTCTTTACAATTTTGATGAAGTTAACAGCAGGGATGCTAGCTCCTAATAACACTAACTCGTTAGCATTATCTGATTTAGGAGTTAATTCAAAGTTTGGGTCTGGTACCCAATTATTATCTGTATTTCCATCACCATCTGTATCTGCACCCATTAGGTAGTATTTGGATTCGTGAAATGAGGCTGTAACCGTAATTTTCTTCGCTGCAGAAGGATTAAACTTAACTGTTATATCAGCACATTCTTTTGTTGTAATTTTTATATTATCATCATTTGTGTTGATGTATGAAATATAATCAGATTTTGTGCTATTGTTTACATCAAAGTTAGAAGAATGTCCATAACTAACTCCCCAAGAACCATTAGTTATTTTAAATTCATAATCACCTGCTGGTAAATTATTAAATGTAATTTGGTTATTTACTAATTTATTATTACATATACCAGGTTGCCATGAATTACCATTACACCATGCGTTTCCTGACTCACCATTACCCGTAATAAAATATTCAACTGTATACGAACTCCACGAACCAGAGCCTTTATCCCACGCTCCTTCCGCAATGGTGTATAAATTATTTCCACTACTAGGCCCTAACAAGTCTGAAGTTTGATTCCATTTGACACCATCATCCCAATTATTATCAGCAGTAGATGGATTCATACGACAGAAAATAACTTTAGTATACGTCTTGTTAGGCGATGTAGCAACGTATATCTCACCTTCACTTGAGCATTCTATTTTCTCCATACTAACCCAAGCTTCACCATTCCCAAAGAAATAAGCGGCAAAACGCGCTCCATCTGATTTCCAATTAGCATTTGGTTTTAAATACAATTTAGTGCCAGCAGTAATATTCGCTGCACTTGCAGTAAAGGCAGACAAACCAAATAAACTTACTACTAAAAAAGCAACTATTTTATGTAAATTTCTTTTCATACCTTTTCCCTCCTTATTAGTAAATTGCCCACAAATATTTCAAATCACCTGCCTCGCCATACACGTCGTGAATGTGTAAGTAATATTTTTTACCTGCAGGATATTTAACAGGGTCCGAAATATCCAAGGTAAAGTTAGAGGGCGCATCGTCAAAGCTATTGTAGTAAATACGCTTTTCAATATCAAATTTTTCGTCTTCGCTATCGGTTTCCTTATCGGGATGATAAGCCTCTTCTGGGAACACACCGATAGACGCCATACGGCCATTGGTTTGTAAGGTAAACTGCGTTTGACGGTCGTACACTTTTTCAAACTCTACAATGCTAAAGATGGCATCATCCTGACAACCTACCCCCACTTTGTATGCAACCGATTTGGTAGCATAAAAGTTAAGTGACGAAAGAAAACTACATCGAGTTGTGGGTGTTACCAAAACAGCAAAATACATACCCATTCCATCTTTTAATTCTTTTTCGCTCGAAATCCAAGTACCACCTAACGATGTCAAATCGCACGAATACCAACCTTCTGCATCTTTTTGCATATCTTTGGTTTTCATGTTGAGTAAATCTGCTAGCCAGTTACGGTCTGTGGTATACATCAACCTTACTTTTTCAATACCAAAGTCTGAATCCAATTTAAAACGAATGGTAACGTATGGTTTTTTGGTAACATCATCGTATTGGGTATAGAACTCTACATCGTAAGGTGCAATAAAGGTATTACCTCCACAACCTACTGTAGAGCCTGCTTGCGAATCTTCTAACTCGCAAATACTACCCACCTTGGTTTTTAGGGTTATTTCTTTTTTTGCTTGGTTATAACCATCGGTTAAACGCAATACCAATTTGTATTTGGTAGAATGCTCCAAATTGCCAAAAGAATAAATGCGAACCACAGGGTTAGGTATCGTATAGGTAACTGGAGCAACCGTATTGTCGTCTAAGTTGATAATTTCTAGCGTAGCCGTTTTAGGAGTAAATCCAGGGTCAGTCCATGCAATGGTAGCAGTATGTTGTGTTTCGTGCGTTACTTGCATATCAAACACAATATCGCAATATTGCGTTTCGATAGCAGTACCAGCATCATTTAATTCAAATATACCTACCGCTCTGTGTCCCAATGCATTTCGCGCAGTAACTAATTTAAAGGGTTGATTGACATCGATGTTATCGTAAAATTTGAACGTATATATGCCATTGTTATTTGCTTCTATATACCCTTCGTTATTGCCGTTATACAACGTATAAACGCACGATGAGGTATAAACATCGTCACCATAACCCAAAATCTGCAGTTCTACCGTCTTGTTACCTGTTTTACGGGCACTTGTAAAGGTAATACAATCTACAGCTACAGGTGTATAAGAAATTGTTGGAGAGGTTGACACAAGGGTAGATCCTTTATAGGCGCGTACAAAGAAACGATACGTTTCGCCAGGAATCAAATTGGTAATGGTGTCTGTTTTTTCTACTGTAGAAGTGATGGTTTTGTGCGTAGCCGCATCAAAAATGGTATAGACATCAGGTTCTCCCTCGTAATCGCAATAAGTACAATTGTTTTCCCATGTCAAGATAACTGACGACGATTTTTCGTTCGATTTAACAGGCATGGTTAAACCATAAGCACATGTATAAGTAGTAGCTTGTTGCAACGTTGCCACATCGCCCGCATCACTTACATACACCAAATGCTCTGTAGTTTGATTATCCCCATGTGTAGTTGCCTTAATAGAGAACTGATAGGAGGTTAGCCCTTCCTTGTCCAATCCATACAAGTTACAAGAAAAAACCGTATTGCCATCAAGGGTTTCCTCTTCGGGCAACGCTACATTTGCCACACGCAATTCAAGGGTAGGTACCTCGGTTGTTTCTGAACCTACTGTCTGGTATTTTGTAATCAAAAAAGAGGTATTCTCTGCTACATCTTGATACGTCCACTCTAAATGCATAATATCATCGGCAGGCCGTGATGGCGTTACAGCAAACAGACGGGTTGCATCTGCCTGAGCAACAGATACTATAGAGCAGCACAATAAGGAAAAACAAAGTAATAATTTGCGCATATTTTTGTCTATTTTTTATTATTGATACAAACTGCAAAAATAGGTATTTTTCACAAACAATCAAGTAAATGACTTAAAATATATTAAAATTTTAAGGAATGGTAAAAATAGCCACATAACAAAAAAAAACTGAGCGCCCTAAAGGCACCCAGTTACGCCTATTTTCTATGTTATTTTTTTTAATCTCTGCGACCCATGTAAATCATTACGTAATAAATTAAAGTGGCAAGCGAGCTGAGCGCAGCAACCACATAAGTATAAGCTGCCGATTTTAACGCATCGCGTGCAGCATCTTCGTTTTCGAGCGATGTAATTCGCGCATTTGCCAACCATGTCAAGGCACGATTACTTGCATTGATCTCTACGGGCAAGGTAACGAAACTAAACAAAGTAGAAGACGCAAACAAGACAAGACCTACAAGCATAATACTGGGGTACGTTTCAATCATGATAATACCTGCCAACAGAATCCAGGTTACCCATTGCGAGGCAAAGCTAACCACAGGCACCAGCGCCGAACGCATTTTAAGCCACGAGTACGAAGTTGCATGTTGCACCGCATGACCACACTCGTGTGCTGCCACGGCAGCTGCTGCTACGCTGCAAGAGTGATATACACCTTCGCTCAAATTAACCGTTTTGGTAGCTGGGTTGTAATGGTCCGTCAACATACCAGGAGTTGACACAACCCTAACATCGGTAATATGGTTGTCGCGTAGCATCTTTTCTGCCACATCTTTACCCGTCATGCCACCCGCAACTGGAATTTGCGAATACTTTTTAAACTTACGATTCAGTTTGTATTGCACCATGTAACTAACAAGAGCAATACTGATAAATAAGATCCAATACATAATCTAAATGATAATTGATAAAGGAGAAAGGAGAGATATATACATAAACAAAGGTTATTTCTCCTTTCTCATTTCTCATTTCTCCTTTTAACTAAGCAATTTCCGTGCCAAAGTTTTTTTATTCGCTTTGCGAACGTTTAGACGTTTAGGCGATTGTAGTTCTAGGACGGATATAAAAAAAACTCTCGGGGACTTCGACAGGCTCAGTCACCGAGAGTTTTGTATTATTCGCAGGTGTAGCGAACTATGGTTTGTTCGCGGTCTGGTCCTACCGAAACAATCTTAATCGGTACGTTTAGTTGATCTTCTAAGAAATCCAAGTAATCGTTGAATGCTTTGGGGAATTCGCCCTCGCTCTTCATCTTGGTCATATCTTGTTTCCAACCTGGAAGTTCTACATAAATAGGTTCTACATCGTCGGTAATTTCGTAAGGGAAGTAGTCAATTTCTTCGCCACCAATGCGATAACCTACGCAAGCTTTGATGGTATCGAACATATCCAACACGTCGCTCTTCATCATAATTAATTGAGTAACACCGTTAATCATAACCGAATATTTAAGTGCTACTAGGTCAATCCAACCGCAACGACGTTTACGTCCAGTTACTGAGCCAAATTCGTGACCGTTTTTGCAAAGGGTGTCGCCCACTTCGTCGAATAATTCGGTAGGGAAAGGACCACTACCTACACGGGTACAATAGGCTTTAAAAATACCATACACATCACCTATTTTATTAGGTGCAATACCCATACCGGTACAAGCACCCGCACAAATGGTATTAGACGAGGTAACAAAAGGATACGAACCAAAGTCAATGTCTAGCATAGTACCTTGCGCACCTTCGCACAAAATAGATTTATCTTGATCGATGATATCGTTCAAATAATGTTCACTATCAATTAGTTGGAAGTTTTTAAGGTATTCAATGCCTTCTAACCAAGCAGGTTCGGTTTCTGATAGGTCGTAAGCAAAGTTCATCGAATCCAATATTTGCAAGTGACGTTTTTTGGCAGTTTCGTATTTTTCGGCAAAATTGCCCAAAATATCGCCTACACGCAATCCATAACGACCCACTTTGTCGGTATAGGTAGGTCCAATGCCTTTACCAGTAGTTCCTACTTTGGCATCACCTTTGGCAGCTTCGTTGGCAGCATCCAACAAACGGTGGGTTGGCATAATAAGGTGTGCTTTTTTAGAAATGTACAATTTTTTAGTTAAATCATGACCAGAAGCCGACAACGCTTCTGCTTCTGCTTTGAACAAAGCAGGATCTAACACCACACCATTCGAAATTACGTTTACTTTGTCACCTTGGAAAATGCCCGAAGGGATAGAACGCAACACGTATTTTTCGCCGTTAAATTCTAGGGTATGACCTGCATTTGGTCCACCTTGAAAACGTGTAATTACGTCGTAATTAGGAGTTAAAACATCAATTACTTTGCCTTTTCCTTCGTCGCCCCATTGCAAGCCGAGCAACACATCTACTTTTGCCATTTTATTTTGAATTCAATTAAATTTCACAATAATTGCCCCAAAGGTACATATTTTTATTGAATGATGCCAATAAAAAAACAGAAACAATCGACAAGGATTTGAAAAGCACACCGTAAAAGCCTTAAAAATAATTTGGCAGAGATAAAAAAATCTGCTACTTTTGCATATCGTTGACTAATCGACTAATCGACTAATCGACTAAACGACTAAACGAACAAACGACTAAACAAATAAACACTTAACATTAAACACTAAACACTATGGCACACATCATTACCGACGACTGCATCGCATGCGGTACTTGCATCAGCGAATGTCCAGTAGAAGCTATTTCTGAAGGTGATATCTACTCTATCAACCCAGAATTGTGCATTGATTGCGGAACTTGCGCAGAAGCTTGTCCTTCTGAAGCTATCAAACCCGAATAATGCATCGTAAGTAGCAACAAAACAAAAAAAACGACCTCAATGAAGGTCGTTTTTTTTATGTCATCAATCAAACTTTATTCTTGCTCGCTTGACTCTTCTACTACCGCTTCGGCACTTGCCTGTTGATTTTCTTCGACTTCTTCCAAGTTCATTTCAGAACGAATAAATTGCAAGGTATCAGCCAAAGCTTCTTCGAACTTAGCAAAATCTTCTTTGTACAAGAAAATCTTATGTTTTTCGAAAATAAACTGTCCATCGGCAGTTACGCCTTTGCGTTTGCTTTCGGTTATGGATAAGAACAAATCGCCTCGACGATCGCGTTTTACATCCAAATAGTACATGCGTTTGCCCGCTTTTACCGATTTAGAAAATACAATTTCTTTTTCTTCTCGCTCTACTGTCGCTACAACAGGTTTTTCTTCTTTCCTCGAAAAACGTTCAAATAAGTTTTTCACTTCCAAATTTATCATCGCTTCTATTTTTACATTTAGGTTACAAATCAACGTATTTTTTTTCAAAAAACAAAATAAAAAAGCAAAAAATCGTCACATCCAACCGATTACATTTTTGCATTGCTTTAAATATTGTGTATATTTGCAAAAGCTAAATATCATAACGATGATAAACAGAATCTTAATCCGAATCAAAGTCATTCAGTTGCTTTACGCCTATCGCAACAACAAAAATGGCGTCACCGAAAGCACTGCCTCCGACAAAAAACAACTTGCTTTATTGGTAAAACAAGCCGAAAAAGAGCTTATCACCAGTCTTGACCAAACTTATGCTTTATACCATTGGATGCTTCAACTTATGGTTGAATTGCATTTATATGCCATCAAACGCATTGAGATGGGCATGAACAAATTGCGCCCAACACAAGAAGAGCGCAATCCCAACATGCGTTTTATCAACAATGTCTTTTCAAAACAACTAACCAACAACAAAGCTTTGGCTGCGTACGTTAAAGAAGAAGGCATTTCGTGGGGCGAAGAAACCGATTTAATCAAATTGTTATACAACCAATTGATTGCAACCGACTTCTACCAAGCTTACATGAAAGAAAGCGAACGTTCTTACGAAAACGACAAATTTTTGTGGCGCCAAATCATCAAAAAAGTCATTATCCCCAGCACCGCTTTAGAGGAACGTTTGGAAGAAATGAACCTATATTGGAACGACGATTTCGAAACCGTCATCAGTTTTGTCGAAAAAACGATTAAACGCTTTAGCGAAGAAAACGGTGCAGACCAAGAATTGTTGGAAAAATACAGAGATGCCGAAGATTTGGAGTATGCCAAAAAATTACTTGCAACGGCAATCACCGAACAAAGCAACTACGAAAAACTCATTCAAAAGACAGCCCAAAACTGGGAAAGCGAACGTATCGCTTGCATGGATATGGTTATTCTACAAGCTGCCTTGGCAGAAATCTACTCATTCCCAACCATTCCTATCAACGTTACGCTCAACGAGTTTATCGAGATAAGCAAATATTATAGCACCGAAAAAAGTAGCCTATTTATCAACGGCATCTTGGATAAAATCGTTACCGATTTACGAAACGAAGGCACTTTAATCAAAGTAGGTATTTACACAGCAAACAACTAATTCATTTATTTATAGACTATTATGTTTAACATTTTATTACAAGCTCCTGTAGCTGCAAATCCACAACAAGGTGGATACTCATCAATTATTCTTATTGTTTTGATGATTGTGGTATTCTATTTCTTTATGATTCGTCCACAAATGAAAAAACAAAAAGAAATGAAAAAATTCCGCGATAGCATCAAAAACGGTGACAAAGTAATTACCGCTGGTGGTATCTACGGTAAAGTAAAAGAGGTAAAAGAAACCGTTATTGTATTGGAAATTGCTGACAACGTACGCATCTCGATCGATAAAGGTTCGGTTTACCCCAATGCTGCCGACTCTAATGCAGCTCAAAGCAATGCATAAGTCAGAACAAATAGCATTTATATCTCATTTATGGAGAAAGATGAAAGTGTCTCTTTTTAGAAGAGACACCTTCATCTTTTTGTTTTTTCTGATTATATCCGCCATCTTCTGGCTGATTATTTCGCTTAATAAAACGTACGAAACACACATTTCGATACCCATTAAGTACGAAAACACCCCTGCCGAAATTGAACTAACTGCCAACCTACCCTCGGTTGTCGTGGCAAAGGTAAAGGACAAAGGAACCATTCTACTGGGCTACTCGCGCTTGCCTTTCAAACCGCTGATTATCGATTTTAACGATTATGCGGCTCACCTCAACTTGCAAGAATGGAGCATTTCTACCGTTAGCAGTTTCGAAAAAGAGGTAAAAAACCTGCTAAATCCATCTACACAGATTATCGATTTCTATCCCAGAAATATCGAGATAGTCAAACAAGAACTTAGCAGCAAAAAAATCCCTGTTGTAGTAGATGCGAAGTTGGATTATGCACGCCAATATTACCCTTCGGATAGCATCAGTTGCACCCCCGACTCTGTTGTTCTATATGGTAGCAAAGCCATGCTCGACACCATTTATCACATCAGTACCCAACCCATTATCTCACAACAACTAAAAGACACCTTGCATATTACTACGCCTATTGCGTCGCCGCAAAATGGAAAGGTTGAACCCGAATCGGTACAAGTAACCATACCGGTTGAGTTTTTTACCGAGGGTAAACAACTTGTACCTATTAAAGTAATCAATGTGCCTACTAACATGCAAGTACGTACTTTCCCGTCCGAGGTAGAAGTTACCTACTTGGCTGGATTCAGCAAATTCAAAGGTATCATTCCTGCCGACTTTACGGTCACCATCAATTACAACGACCTAATAAGTAGCAACAGCACAACCCACAATCCCACGTTAGAGCAATATCCTGCCTACGTTCTCAAGCCCAAAATCAAACAAGAGAGCGTAACATGGATTATCGAAATCATCAAATAACATGCTAAGAATAGGTGTAACAGGAGGAATTGGTTCTGGCAAGAGTTTTGTCTGCAAGCGTTTAGAAGCAATGGGATTTCCCATCTTTTATAGCGATGCCGTTAGCAAGAAACTCATGAACGAGGACGAGTCCATCAAAAAAATGCTAATCGAAATTTTAGGCAACGAATGTTATACCGAAGAGGGATTACTTAATCGTCCTTTTGTAGCGCAAAAACTATTTCAAGATCAGGACATTAAAAAGCGTATCGAAGCCATTGTACATCCCAGAGTTGCACAAGCCTTTGCCGAATGGGCAGAAGACCAAAACAGTCCTTTTGTTTTTGTAGAGTCTGCTATCTTGTACGAAAGCGGTTTTGATCAATTTGTGGATAAGGTAATCATGGTCGATGCCGATTTAGAAATTCGCATCAACCGAACCATGCAACGAGACATCTGCAGCAAAGCACAAGCCATAGAGCGCATCCAGGCACAAATGGATAGCCAAGTAATACGCAAAAAAGCCAACTACATTCTCGAAAACAATCCCTCTCAATACCGCAGAAAAAGCACCAAAGACAAAGCCGCCTTGCTCGATGTCATGGATAAGGTCTGCTATGCCTCTACCGACACCCATTTCAACAACATGGAACTCAAAA
>CALDQH010000060.1 GCA_937911935.1 uncultured Bacteroidales bacterium
ACTCGTGACCTCCGGGTTATGAATCCGACGCTCTAACCAACTGAGCTATCCCGCCATCTTTCTCAAAGACGGTGCAAAAGTAATCAAAATTCTTGAATTACGAAAATTATCGGGCTATAATTTTATAAATTTTACAGCCACCCAATTATTCTGCTCTTTTACACCCACTTGTTGCATTCCTAATTGCACAGCACATTCAGCAATTACAGGAATATCCTGGGTATAAAAACCGCTCATATACAAACAACCCCCTTGTGGCAAACACGCCACATAAGCAGCCATATCGTTAAGCAAGATATTTCGATTGATATTCGCCAAGATAACATCAAATTGTTTTTCTTGAAGCAAAGAAGCATCGCCCAACAAAACCTGAATATCCACCTTATTAAGTGATGCACTCTCCAAGGCGTTGTCATAACACCATTCATCAATATCGATTGCCAAAACCGATGCAGCACCTTTCTTTTTTGCCAGAATACCCAACACGGCTGTTCCACAACCCATATCTAACACACGTTTTCCGCTCATATCATCGTCCAAAATCCAAGAGAGCATATTGCTGGTTGTCGCATGATGACCCGTTCCAAACGACATTTTGGGATCGATGATTATATCGTATTGAGCCACAGGCACATCTGTATGAAAAGTACTATGAATCACGCACTTATCTCCAATAACAATGGGCTGAAAGAAATGTTTTTCCCACTCTTCGTTCCAATTTTTATCGGGCATTTCTTCGACCGAATAAGAAACAGACAACACCTGTTTTAAACTTTCTTCGTCAAAAACCGTCTGCTGTATGTAAGCCAATAGTGTATCGGATGTGGTTTCGAACGATTCAAATCCAATTTCGCCCAATTCGAAGACTATCATATCTATTTGATAATCTTCCAATCCTGTTACATCGGCTGTTACTTTTAAATATTTCATATCAATTTAACAATAAATAATTATCAATCGAAAAATAATTCCGTATCTTTGTATGCGCTGTATTAGGTTTACAAAAATCTTATACAAAGATAGCGCAAGGTGAGAGGAAAAGCAAAAAAAACAAACGCCATGAAACGAATTCTTATTTTTTTAAGCACATTTTGCTTATCTATGGTTGTTTTCGGTCAATACGACGACATTTACTACACCGCTCCAACATCCACTTCCAAGAAAAGTGAAAAGACGGTTGTTGTAAAAACATCGACCAGAGATATTGACGAATACAATCGTCGTGGTGAAAACAGCGAAACGACAAGCAAAACCATCACAGTTGACGAGAGCGAAGATTTTCAATACACGCAAGAGATTGTAAAATTCTACAATCCAGAAGCGGTAACAATCAACGACCCTCAATATGTTTACATCATCCAGGAGGAAGACGAAGAAGAATCCTACTCTCCCAACGTAAACATTCACTTGGATTTGGGCTGGAATTGGTATAGTCCTTGGTATAGCACATGGAGCATTTGGGATCCCTGGTTCTATCCTTATTCATACTGGGATATTTACAACCCTTGGTATGTAGGTCCTTATTATCCCTATCATCCTTATCCGTACTATCCATATTACCCTTATTATCCCGATCCTTACTACCCTGGCCACCATCCTGGTCATGGGCCACATCACCCTGGACATGGTCCTGGCAAGCCACACTACGACAACAACGACCGCCACTACCATTCTGGAGATAGAAACCATTCGGGAGACAGAAACCATTCGGGGGATAGAAATTATTCGGGTGGTAATACCGAAAACCGCAACAAACCTGCACAAGAAAGACGCTACGACAACCGAAATGAATCGTCCAGCAGCAGAAGCTATAGCAGCGGAACAAATAGCAGTAGCAGCAACAGCAGAAACAGCAACAGCCGTGCAACGACAACTACAAATAGTAGCAGTCGTAGTTACAACAGTACAAGCAATAGCAAGGCTACTGAATCTAACACGAATATCAACTTGAATAGAAACGCAACCGAACGCAGTGGTTCGCACACCAACCGTAGCGGTAGCAATCGCAGCTATAACAGCAGCAACCGTAGCTACAGCAACACAAGTGCACGTCCTGCTACAAACCGCACTGCTCCTGCTGGTGCTGGCGTACGAACTGGCGGAGGAGCCCGTTCTGGCGGTCACATGCGTCGATAAACTAAACCTTGTTAAACATGAAAAAGATAATTTTTATAGCAGCCTCGTTGATCATGACCATGATCGCAACTGCACAGAACCAGACTTTTTACGATGGGCTTATTGCCAGCAACTCCGAGCTTAACGGAACCGCTCGTTTTGTGGCGGTAGGCGGAGCCATGGGTGCGTTAGGTGGCGATGCCTCTACTGTATCGTACAACCCTGCAGGTATCGGTGTTTATCGTAGTTCCGAACTATCCATCACGGGCAACTTGCATTGGACCAACACCAGCATGGGCACGCAACATCCCTCTAACCACATCAACGCCAACTTGGCAAATGTATCTTACATTGGCACTTGGCTTAATCCCAAAGCAAAAGGAATCATTACCATCAACTTTGGCATTTCGTACAACCGCCTTAAAAACTTTGCCCGCGAAGGACGTTATTACAACGACCAACAACCCTACTCGATGAGCCAATTTATTGCTCAACAAACAAATGGATTAAACCCAGATGCTTTTGCATCAGACTTCGAAGATCGATTCTTTGATGAAAACATGGGTTGGAGATCCAATTTAGGCTACGAAGCATATTTGTTTGACCCCATCGAAGGCACTACCGATTACCTTTCTTATTTTGACAAAATTGGTAGTACGAGCGTAAATAGCAACTTGATTTTCTCTGAATATGGTTCTATCGACGAATATGGACTAAGTTTAGGTGGCAACGTGGCCAACATCTTTTATTTGGGTATGTCGTTTAATTGCGATTACCTATCATACCAAAGACACACCACACTGCAAGAAACGTTTCAAGACGGAAAATCGTACGCACTATCAAGCCACTACCACATGGAAGGAAGCGGTTTTGCGTACAAAGTTGGTTTTATTGTAAAACCTGTCAATTGGTTGCGTATTGGTGGTGCATTCCACACTCCTACTTGGTACTACATTAGAGATTGGTCTGATGCAACCGTATCTTACAAACACGATGGTCAACATTTAAGCAAAGGAACTCCTGTCGCAGACGGTTGGATGAACTTAGAAAGCCCCCTAAAAGCTTTGGGTAGCGTAGGTTTTGTATTGGGTAAGTTTGGTTTTATTGGCTTTGACTACCAATACACCAACTACAGCACAGGCTTGATTTTACGTAATCGAGACAATGCCATCGACCCAGAACAAGCCGACATGAACGAGGCTGCCAAAAATGCGCTTACCGATTTACATTCGTTCCGCATCGGTATGGAATTCAAACCCATCGAAGCACTATCACTACGATTAGGTGGTGGCTACAGTTTGCCTTTTACCAAAGCAGAAGCCAGTCGTCCCTATTACCCCAACGATGTTAGATGCGATGCTGATTTTTACAACGAAAAGAGCGCGTACAATGCAACTTGCGGTATCGGCTATCGAATCGGTCGTCACGCCATTGATATAGCATACGTATGGCAAGTAAACGAATCTGATTACTATAGTTTTGATGGAGCCGACCCTACTACCCTACGTTCGGTTCGCAACCAAGTTATTCTTAGCTACGGCGTTAGATTCTAAAGTAAACACATATAACTAAAAAGCCCCTGTTTCTCGAGAGACCAGGGGCTTTCTGTTTATCACTAACAAAATAAAGGTTACAACGAGTTTAATACCAACTTGGCATACTCTTGTGCTCCAAAAAGGGATAAATCGCGGTAATTACCACATTGTACCTCGTTAGCAGCAGGAACTTCGGTCGATTCTACCACACGTTGCAATGATTTTTTTAGGGCAAGTGTTATTTGTTCGATGCTGGGTTGGCCCCATACGATAAAGTAAAATCCCGTACGACATCCCATGGGAGATAGGTCTATCACATTTTCTACTTCGTCGCGCAAGTAACCTGCCAACAAATGCTCCAACGCATGCAAAGCAGCAGTTGGAATAGAATCCTTATTGGGCTGCATAAAGCGCAAATCAAACTTCGTAACTACATCGCCATTAGGACCCGTTAAAACGCCACATTTGCGTACAAAGGGGGCTTTAACCTGTGTATGGTCCATCGTAAAGCTTTCTACTATTGCTTGTTTCATTGTTTATGGATTAAGTAAACAAAAGCAATCGCACATACGCGCGATTGCTTTTAATTTTATTTAAGATCGTTCTTAACCTAAGAACGACAATAAGATACCAGCTGCTACCGCAGAACCAATTACACCGGCTACGTTAGGTCCCATAGCGTGCATCAAAAGGAAGTTAGAAGGATTGGCTTCTTGACCTACGTTTTGCGACACACGGGCTGCCATAGGAACGGCAGAAACACCTGCAGAACCAATAAGTGGATTGATTTTTTCTTTGGTAAAGAGGTTCATGAATTTAGCAAGTAGCACGCCACCTGCACTACCCATAGCAAAAGCAACAATACCCACTGCCAAAATCATCAAGGTTTGAAGATTTAAGAATGCATCGGCAGTAGCGGTTGCACCTACGGTAATACCCAAGAAAATGGTAACGATGTTCATTAGTTCGTTTTGAACGGTTTTAGCCAAACGATCTACCACACCGCACTCTTTCATCAAGTTACCCAACATCAAGCAACCAATAAGCGATGCAGCCGAAGGCAATATCAAAGTTACCACAATAATTACCATTACAGGGAAGATAATTTTTTCGGTTTTAGAAGGTGTACGCAATTGCTTCATCTCTATTTCGCGTTCTTTTTGTGTTGTCAAAGCACGCATAATAGGAGGCTGAATTACAGGTACCAATGCCATGTAAGAGTAAGCTGCCACAGCAATAGGTCCTAATAGTTCGGGAGCCAATTTAGAGGTTAAGAAGATAGCGGTTGGGCCATCTGCACCACCAATGATACCGATAGAACCTGCTTGTTCTGGGGTGAATCCCATAGCAATGGCACACAAGAAAGTAACAAAAATACCGATTTGCGCTGCAGCACCTAATAATAAGCTTTTAGGATTAGCCAAAAGTGGACCAAAGTCGGTCATAGCACCTACACCCACAAAGATTAAGCAAGGATAGATACCCAACTTAACACCTAAATACAGGTAGTCCAACAAACCAGCATTTTCTGCCATCGCTTGCCAATGTACATGTCCGCCTGCGAACAATTCGCTGTGGAACATACCTGCATCGGGTATATTGGTTAGAATCATACCCATAGCAATAGGCAATAGCAACAAGGGTTCAAATTGTTTTACAATGGCAAGATAAAGTAGCAAGCAACCAATGGCAATCATAACCAAATAGCGCCAGTCTCCATCAAACCAATTATTAAAGATTTGAACAATGCCCATAGACATCATAAAGTCTTTTAGGCTATCAACTACCGACAAGGTCTCTTCTGCTTGTTCGGCAACTGTAGCTTCCTCAACGACAGCAACATCGTCGGCTGCTTCTTCCGAAATCAGCATAATCTGATCGTCGTAGTTGGCAACAGTATCAGTAGTTTGAGCCACCGCTACCATACCAAAAGAAGCGCAAGAAAGCAACAATGCAATGATATAACGATACAAATTTTTCATAAATAAACTCCTTATTCAATGTCTAACAATGCATCGCCTTGCATTACACTTTTGCCAGCTGCCACGTGAATAGCAGTTACTTTACCGTCGCGTGGAGCAGGAATGTTGTTTTCCATTTTCATGGATTCGATAATCATAACGCTTTGGCCACGTTTTACGGTATCACCTACTGCAACTGCCACGCTGATTACGCTACCTGGAAGAGGGCTGGTTAGCGATTTAGCGCCAGCAGCAGGTTTGGGAGCAGGAGCAGGTGCTGCTTTAGGAGCAGGAGCTGCTTTGGGCGCTGGTGCTGGTTTTGGAGCAGGAGCAGGAGCTGCTTCTTGTCCTACGGCTTCAAATTCCAACAAAGCATCGCCTTGCAAAATATTTTGCTCTGCAGCAACCATGATAGCACGAACTACACCGTCGTGTTGAGCAGCGATGTTATTTTCCATTTTCATGGATTCAATTACCATAAGGGTATCGCCGCGTTTAACCATTTGACCTTCTGCAACGACTACTTTTAGTACTTTACCAGGAAGGGGCGATTTCATAATACCCGATGCTGATTTAGCAGCCGAAGCAGGCGCAGCAGCCGCCACAGGACGACGTACAGCAGTCGCTTGCATTACATCAGCTTCTACTTCAACTACATACGATTTTCCGTTTACATTAACATTGGCTTTGCCATTTTCGGGGGCTTCTACACCCACTTCGTAAACATTACCGTTTATTGTAAATTTAAAATTTTTCATTTTTGTGTTTCGATTACTCGTTGTTAACGAATTAAATTATTTATACCAAATGTTTTAGATGACCATGCCGAATTTGGATCCGACACAATGGTAAGAACTTTGCTTTCGTTGTCGTGAGCCGGTTCTCTACTCAATTGGAGAGCCATAGCAATGGCAGCCAATTCTTCGCCCGTAATCTCTACCGATTCGGTTGCGTTGGGAGTAGGAACAACAGCAACGGGTTTTAAGTTTGCTTCTTTTTTAGGTGCAGAGGCACGTTGCATAATAGCTCCGAAGCCTAACAAAATAAACACCAAAAAAATCAACAAAACAACCACAAGACCAAAACCAATTAAGGTAATGATCAACGCATTGGTCCAATTTACTGCTAATAATACCATAACGATTTAATTATAAAGGAATATTAGAGTGTTTTTTCAATGGATTGGTTAGTCGTTTGTTTTTCAACGATTCGAAAGCACGAATTACGCGGAAACGAGTATTACGAGGCTCGATAACGTCGTCGATGTAACCCATCGATGCTGCTTGGTATGGATTAGCGAATTTATCGCGGTATTCAGCTTCTTTTTCGGCGATGAATTTAGCGCGTTCGTCTTTGTCTTCGATAGCTGCGATAGCCTTAGCTTGCAACACTTCTACAGCACCCGAAGGACCCATAACGGCAATTTCGGCACCTGGCCATGCATAGTTAAAGTCGCCACGTAGTTGTTTACAGCTCATTACGATGTGCGAACCACCGTACGATTTACGAATGGTAACGGTTACTTTAGGCACAGTAGCTTCGCCATAAGCGAACATCAATTTAGCACCGTGAACGATGATACCAGCGTATTCTTGACCAGTACCAGGCAAGAAACCAGGAACGTCAACCAAAGTAACGATAGGAATGTTGAACGCGTCGCAGAAACGAACGAAGCGAGCAGCCTTACGCGAAGCGTTGATATCGAGCA
>CALDQH010000061.1 GCA_937911935.1 uncultured Bacteroidales bacterium
CCCCGATAGTTGGAGGATTTTTTGAGCGTCGGTTTCGTTCATTAGGTCTTGTAGGGTAAGGTGGGTATTGCGCTCCATGTAGGCAGAGACAATGCGCCAACCAAGAAATACCCCTATTCTGCCAGGCGAATCTTCTTGCGAGAGGCCGTTGGTAAAGGGAGCAGGTTGAGTATAACGGGTAATGGTGCGCCAGTCGGTAGCATATAATTCGCGCTTTTCTACAATCATTGCCCAAATGTTTGACTCGTAACGCATGCACCAATCGTATTGATTGGGCGTATAAGCTAACAATTCGCTCATATCTTCGTCCGGAAAGCAAACTTGCAACAAATACATAAGTTTACCGTGGTAAATCATCGACTCTAACAACCTGCCATTGGTATCGGGATACTCGGAAGTAAGCCAACCTAACATCATGTCAATGGGCAAATGACGAGGTGTCATAGAAGGAATCTCGTACTGATAGGCTATTTGGGGATACATCGGATATTTTTCGCCCAAATAATTATCAATGCTTGCCGATACCCTACCGGGTGTAGTTATTACGCTTTGGTTAAATCCGGATACATGAAACGAGACAAGGGGCAACTGATTTTCTGGAAAATAATGCTTATAATAAGCAAAGGCGATAGCCAAGGTTTGTGCCACATTATCGGCAGATACATAAACGCTATCCACTTGCTTTCGCAATACAGCAAAAGCAGAATCGGTTTTAAAATCTTCGATACGCGACGGAATAAGCTGCATAACCTGATGCACGTAAATGCTATAAAAATCAGCGTACTTTTGCACCAACTGGGCAGAATCCATAGCAAAAAAGTCACGATCAAAGCGCTGTATGGTCAACGCCTCAGCATTGCGTTCGATAGCACTATCGTGAAAACGCAACCTTTCTTTGCAACCCACCAACAAGGTAAGGCAAATCGCCCCTACAAACAGTTTTCTTATGCCACTCATTAGCGAGCCAATTTTAGCATCCAAGCATCAGGATAGGTAGCACGTGCTTTTGCCAAAGCCTGACGGATTTCCGCTTCGGTATCGGCAGAATACATAAACACACGGAACAAACCGTTTTGGTTTACTGCTACTTGTGCAGCAAAACCTTGTTTTTGCAAGGTAATGAGCAAGTTTTGGGCATTTACTTCGCTTTGGAAGCTACCCACTACTACGTGGTATTGTTGTTGTACCGCCACACCACCTGTGGTATAAGTATCGGTAGTTTCGCGTATGGTTGCATTGGCAGCTACAGAATCAACAGGGGGCACTACCGTACTTTGTACCGCAACGGTATCCTTTGCTTCTTCCAACGAGGGTACATGCAAGGTGCTATCCACCTCTGTTTTGACCACCACAGATGCATCTTCACCTGCTTTTTGATACATCTCAGGATAATATTTTTGCGAACAAGCTACCAACGAAGTAGCCAAGACAATTGCCAATAAAATCTTTTTCATCATCATCGATTTAGTTTATACAAAAAAAATGCGGGTGATTTTTCAACCACCCGCAAAGTTATAAAAAATTAGGTTTGTTGTATTGTTTTGCTGTGCATTTTTACAAACTCAAATTACCAGATTACTGGTTTCTTGGTTGGAATAACAAACGACAACATCACCTCGTGTGTGCTCGATGTTAAGTTAGACACTGGGCCTACACTCAAATCGTAGCAGTAGCCAACACGCAACCAATGCCATTCAAAACCAGCCATAAAACTAACAGCACTGTTTAGGCGATAGCCCACGCCCAACCAATATTTGCCGTCGTACAAGGCTGTCAAACTAACATCTACCAAGTGTTCTTGACCCAAAGCAACTTGCTCTGCATCTGCTCCACGGTACAATTTACCCGTATTGCAAGCACCGATGTTGGTATAAGCTACCGCAGGCACCAAATTGAATTTTTCGGGCAAATAAACATTACCACGTAGGTAAGCATTGATATGAGTAGGTGCAGCCGTGGTTTTTACATCTTGGGTAATACCAGGCAAGTGCGTGATTGAAGCACCTACCAACAAGTATTTCCAAGAGAATTCAAAACCAAAGTCAAGGTCGAAGGCGGTAGTATTGGTAATTTCGTCGCCTCCATCCAAGGGGTCACCATTATCGCGCCACACATGGCGAGAGGGGTCAAACATCTTGTTTACTACACCAGCCGACAAACCCAACGAAAGCAAACCGCCTTCGAATAAGTCGATGTTGTAGGCATAGCAAATCTTGGCATTGATGGTTTGGTTGTACAAGCCCAACTCGTCGTAGGTAAAGCTAAGACCAAAGCCCGATTTGATTTTTTCGTTGTAGTAGTGAGCATTTAACAAAGCCGATGTAGGCGATTGTTCCAATCCCATACCCACGTATTGCATACGTCCTGCGGTAAAGATTTGAATTTTCTCGTTATTACCAATACCTGCAGGGTTTTGGTTAATACGCGAGAACATTTGTTCTGACAATTTAAAATCGCCCTGTGCAAACAGTGCTGTGCACACGAACAAAAGTACAGCAATTAAGGATAGTTCTTTTCTCATGGCGCTTATTTTGTTTCAGGGTTAATAATTCTAACTTCTACACGACGGTTTTGTGCGTGTTGTTCTTTGCTTTTTGCATTTGGCACTTGCAAAGCACGTTTACCCTTGGCAACAATGCGTAGGTTTTCTGCTTTAATGCCTTTTTCGATTAACGCCTTTTTAACCGTTTCGGCACGGCGTTCTGATAATTTATCGTTGTAAGCATGACTACCACGTGCGTCGGCATAACCACTAATTTCAAACTGTGCATCGGGGAATTGACTCATTGCCTGTACCAACGCATCCATTTCGGCATTCGATTGAGCGGTCAAGGTCGATTTGTCAAAATCAAACAAGAAATAAACCCAATTGAATTCTTTTTTTACCAAAGCAGGTGCTACATACGAGGCGGTTGTTTCGCAAGATGCATCCGAGAACCATGCAATAATTCCATGCTGAACCGTATCTTCTGCACACTCTAAACTGTCAATGGCAAATGCCAATGGACTTTGCAAAGGCAACTCAAAGGTTTTGGCTACACCCGAATCGTCTTTTACCGAAACAACACCTGCTTGTGGGGCATTCGCAAACACCAATTCGCCACTAACCGCATACGTTGCTCCGTTTACATTTTGCACGACTTGTAGATTTGCAATCTCAATGTTGCAAGGATTCTTAACAAAGGCATAAATATCGAATCCATTGCCTATGTTGCGGTTGGTAATGACAAAAGGATTTCCATCTACCACCAAAATGCGGTTATCCTCTTGAGCGCTGTTATAGGGTTCTGGCATTTGCTCAGCTTTAGACCATGCGTTTCCAGCTGCTTTTGCCATGTACAAATGAGCTACCGAAGATTCGTTAGACGAAAAGTACAACAATTCATCCTTTTCGACAAATGCAAAATCTTCGTCGGCAGGGGTATTGATACTATCACCTGCGTTAACGGGAGCAGACCAAAGGTTATCTTCTTTTAGGTCGATGTACCACAAATCCTTGCCACCTTTACCATTTTCGATGGTAGCACTGGTAAAGTACAAACGCGTACCATTTTTTGCCAAAGCAGGGTTTTGCAGAATACTTTTGGTTTTAGAGATATAACTCCAACCCGCATTCGCCATAAAGGCATTGTTGCCACGGGTGGTTCCCATGCCTTCTATTTCTAAACGTTTGGTTGCGGTAAACTTACCGTCCTTTAGGGTTGACACATAAAGCCATTCGGTTGTTTCCGATTCAACCAACGAATAGTATAGTTTATTGGTAGCTGCGTCAAAAGCAACCGTACCTTGAATACCCAATTTATTTAAAGCGGCATTTTCTTGACCAGCAAGCAAACTATCTTTATTTTCAGTAAGGTTGCTAACAAATACCTTACCATCGTTCAAATAAAGCAATTGATCTGCAGCATATACCGAAAGGTGTGTTTCGTTGCCCGAAGTGTTTAGTTCTAACGACTTTAAGTCGTAGCCCTGATTATATTTTTCGCTAATGGCGGCATGCATCGAAACGGCTCCGCTCATAAGCAATAACAACAATAAAGACTTTCTCATATAGTTCATGATGATAGGTTATTTTTGTTTTTCTACTAATAGTTCTACGTTTCCTTTTACAACATTACCGTCGGATAAAGTTGCCACAAAGTAATAAACTCCTGGCATAGCGTAATTGCCAGCTGCATCCTTTCCGTCCCAACCATCGGTTGTTTCTGCAATGAGATTACCAGCACGGCTGTAAATACTCAACGCAATGGCAGGTTGCATACCCACCACAAAGTCGTCGTTAAAGCCATCTACCAACATGGGGGTAAATACGGTAGGCCATGCTACGCTTTCGATAGCAACCTTGTTAGACTGACACTGGTCTATGGTTACATAATAGGTTGCCGTTGCATAAGGTTTTACAACATACGAATAGCCCTCATTTTCGATGGTTTTATCGTTTTCGTACCAAATAACATCACTTTGGGTATCGAACGATGCTGCAACTTGCATAGAAGCCTCTTGTCCTAATAAAATTTCGGTTTTGTCAAGGGTCAACTCTACCGATTTAAACTGCAATTTGATGGACTCACTCTTGCTATTGTCGGCAACGACACGGTAGTAAGTATCGGAAGTAATCTCTACTTGAATCGAGTCTGCGTTGTCTTTTCCTTCGATAGGAGTCCAAGTTTCGTTATCGGCAGACTGTTGCCATACAAAGGATGGTGAATTGTTCACGGTAGCTTTAAGGGTATAGCTATTACAGCCAGTAGCGGTCGCTTGTACAGCCAAATTGGGAGTCACACAAGCAATTGTAACAGGTTCTGACACCGCAACTTGTACGCAAATATTGTCATCCTCGCTTTGAACGTATTCAAGGGCATTTTCGATGG
>CALDQH010000062.1 GCA_937911935.1 uncultured Bacteroidales bacterium
GCAACCGTATATATCCCTTGCTCAAGGGTAGCTAATTCCTTGCTCAGTTGCTCTTCTGCTCTCTTGAGCATTTCTACATCCACTCGCACACCCGCTTGCTGCATCTCACGCAACACATTTGCTAATGGCAACTCCACTTCATTGTACAAATTCCATAAGGCAGAATCAGTTTTCAATGCGTCCCATTGAATGGGTTGACTAGGATTATATGCCACCTCTGGATTAAGCAAATAACTCACTAGACGCCCCTCTAATGATTCTTGAGGCATTTGCTCTTCCTTCGCTATCCCTTCGGTATCCTCCCGGAGTGGTAACGAAGTAGTATCGGTTTCTAAGGCTGCAAACAAGTCCAATGTTGCCTCTTGCTTCTTCGCTTTTTTGCTAGGCGTAGCAACTGCCACTTTAGCCACCTCTACGGGAGCTTGCTTCAATAGCGAATTGAACTCTAGCTCTCTATACAAGGGAGCTAACTTATCCCAATTTTTCTCCTGACACACAAGCGCTTGCGCATCAAACTCTATCGGAACATCGGTCTTGATAGTCGCTAAGAAATAGGAGAAACGGATATCCTCAACTTGCTCCTGTACTTTGCGCTGCAAAGCACCCTTCAATTGGTCGGTATTAGCAAGTAGATTTTCAATTGAGCCAAACTGTTGGAGCAATTGAACAGCAGTCTTTTCGCCCACACCTTTGCAACCAGGAATATTATCGCTGCTATCGCCCATAAGACCAAGCAAATCAATAATTTGCGACTGGTTGCTTAGCCCGTATTTTGCCAATACTTCGGGCACACCCATTACTTCGTAGCCCCCGTTGTGGCGTGGACGATACATGTAGATGTGATCCTCAACCAACTGTCCATAGTCTTTATCGGGGGTGAGCATATACACCTCAAAACCTTGTGCAGCAGCTTGCTTTGCCAATGTTCCAATAACATCGTCTGCCTCGTAGCCCATTACCTCGTAAATAGGAATGTTATAGGCTTTGAGTAGGTCTTTGATGATGGGCACAGCCGTTTTAATGTCCTCGGGCGTTTTTTCGCGTTGTGCTTTGTATGCCTCAAACGCCTCGTGTCTAAAAGTAGGTCCAGCGGGGTCAAAAGCCACCGCAATGTGGGTAGGCTGTTCGCGTTTTAATACATCCTCGAGTGTATTAACAAATCCCAATATAGCAGAGGTGTTTAAACCCTTAGAATTGATACGAGGGGCTCTTATAAAGGCAAAATAAGCCCTATAGATAAGTGCGTAGGCGTCTAATAAAAACAATTTTTTCATGAGGGTAAAGGTACAATTTTTTTACGATGCTTGCGTTAGTATAGTAAGAATTTTCTATTTTTGTAAGCGACTTATTCATTGACTAAACGAATCAACGTCCAAACAATGCCCTCAGAAAAAAATAAAAATAAAAAAGGCAAAGTAGCAGGCTACTTAATCGAAAAATCAAACTTAATCAAGTTGGTTGTTTTTACCGCTTTGTTTTCGTTGGTTTTTGTAAACTTGTACAAGCCCTTTGCATCCGATAGGTGGTTGGAGATTTCGCCCACTCAATATTTTTTGTATTCGTGTGTCATTGTTTTTATCGGTGTGTCGGTTATTGCCATTAGCCGATATTTTATGAATCTTTTTGTTAGGCGATATTCGCTCAACAACATCGAATATGCCATTTGGGTAATTCTTGAACTTGTTCTTTTATCGGGTTTTTATACCCTCTACGTGCTGTGGATACGCTCCGATTTGGAGTTTTGGTCGCTCGAAGATGCGGTTATAGCCTTTCGCGACATCAACATTACAACCTTTTTGGTGGTATTCTTTCCGTATCTTATCTCGTGGCTTTATTTTGCCTACGACGATAAAAATAAGAAAATCAGGGAGTTAGAAAAACGTGGGTTGGTGCGTAACGGTCCCTCTGTACTGCATTTTAACGATGACAAAGGCGGACAACGCTTGGCCGTGGCATTCGAGTCGGTTATCTACCTTGAGTCGGCAGATAACTACATCGAAATCAACTACCTATTGCAAGGCAAGTTGGAAAAATTTATGCTGCGTAACTCCATGAAACGTACCGAGTTAGAATTATCCGAAACAGCCATTAAACGCTGTCATCGCTCGTATATGGTCAATTTTGAGCATGTTACCTCTTTGCACAAAGACGGAGACGATTTCTTTTTGCAATTAGACGTGCCCGATACCAAACAAATTCCTGTTTCTAAGACCTATGTAAACAGTGCGACCGAAGCGTTTACACACTTCGGCCGCCGCAAATCTATTTCGTTACACGAGGTTACTTATAGAGATAACGTTTGATGCTGCGTTTAGGAGTTTTTTCAAACTCTTCGCTTACTAATTCTACGCTCGATACTTGGCAGAACTTAGGCAACAATCTGTTTACGTGTATGCGCATGTGCTCCATGGCTTCTTGAGGCGTTTTGCCTGCTTGTTCGATGGCTTTGGTATCGGCATAAACCAATGCTACCAATTTTTCGTTGCGGCTTACCAAAACGCTTTCGATAACGTACTCCATGTTGTTTACCTTGTCTTCGATTTCTTCGGGATAGATATTTTGACCCGAGGGACCCAAAATCATGCTCTTGTTTCGACCACGGATAAATACGTTGCCCTCTTTGTCCAAAATACCCAAGTCGCCAGTACGCATCCAGCCGTCCGATGTAAAGATAGCTTGTGTAGCTTCGGGGTTTTTGTAGTAGCCCAATAGCAAGTTGTCGCCTTTTACCAAAATTTCGCCAACTTGTTTGGTGGGTTCGAGCGAGTCGATGGTTAGTTGCATGCGATCAACCACACGACCACAAGAGCGTTGTTTAAACAAATCCCAACGAGAATAAGCCAACAAAGGACCACATTCGGTCATGCCGTAACCTACGCAATAAGGGAATTTAATTTGTTTTAGGCAGGTTTCTACTTCGCGGTTTAGGGCAGCACCACCAATAATTAGGTATTTAAGGTTGCCACCAAAAGCAGCCATCAGTTGTTGGTGTACTTTTTTACGAATTACGCCCGATATGCCTGGAATGTGCCACAATACGCGTACCAATGGTTTTTTGATAGCAGGGAAAATTTTTCCTTTAAAGATTTTTTCGACTACCAAGGGTACGGTCAAAATCATGTAGGGATTTACTTCGGAGAAAGCTTTCATCAATACTTGGGGCGATGGAGTTTTGCCCAAGAAATAAACGTGGCATCCACCAGCTAATTGATACAAGAACTCGAATGTTAGACCAAACATGTGTGCCAAAGGAAGCATCGACACCATGCTCCAACCTGCTTTGTTAGGAATGTTGTCTTGACCAAATTCTACGTTAGAACTGATGCTTCTAAAGTTAAGAACCACACCTTTGGGGTCGCCAGTACTGCCCGATGTATAGTTGATAACGGCAGGTTTTTCCATGTTGTCGGTGGGGTAGTTTACGTCGTCTGCACTAAATCCGTTTGGATAGGCTGCCGCAAACAATTTTTCCCAGTTTTTGAAAGCTTTTTCTGCTTTTTCGGTTTTTGAGTAGAACAATTCTTTGCCGTCTTGGCAGATAATCGCTTCTACTTGCGACATTTCTTTGTTGTTCAAGCCAGCATATACTTGGTCGCCTACCAAAAACAATTTAGCATCGGAGTGTTTAACCAAGTAGTGGATGCTATCTGCATGAAAAGCGTCCAAAATAGAAACGGCTACAGCCTCGTAGCTAAGCGTTGCCAAAAAGCAAGTTGCCCAATAAGTACTGTTTCTGCCGCAAAGAGCAATTTTGTCGCCTTTTTCGATGCCTAATTCTTTGAAAAGTACATGCCAGCGAGCAATTTGTGTAGCAAGGTCGCCGTAACTGTCTGTTTTTTTCTCGATGTAATCCGAGATTGCAGGCTGGTTCCAATCGCGTTTGATGGTTGCCTGTAGGTAATCAAAAAAATGTTTTGCCATAAATGTTTATGTGTTTATGCGTTTATGCGATTCTGTTTCAAGGACAAAGGTATAACTAACTATGCAGAGGTACGCTGTTTTAATTATATATGGTATAAACCCTCAAAATTTTCTTTTTTGAGGGGTAAAAAAGGATATTTAGGGGCGAAAAAAGCCGTTGCACCATGTAAAATAACAACAAATCCCAAAAAATAATGTTATCTTTACCCATTCATTAGCATTCATTTAAACACAATAATAGTATGGCAACAACATTTAAGTACGAACCCATGTTTCAAGTGGGCGAAGACAACACAGAGTACTACTTACTTACCAAAGATTATGTATCGGTAAGTGAGTTCGAGGGCAAACCCATCCTAAAAATTGCCCCCGAGGGCTTAACCGCCATGGCAAATGCCGCTTTCCGTGATGTATCTTTCTTGTTACGTCGCGAGCATAACGAGCAAGTAGCCAAAATTTTGTCGGACCCCGAAGCTTCCGAAAACGACAAATACGTAGCACTTACCTTTTTGCGCAATGCAGAGGTGGCAGTAAAAGGTAAATTGCCCCTTTGTCAAGATACAGGTACTGCCATTATTCATGGCGAAAAAGGACAGCAAGTATTTACCGAAGGCGAAGACGAAGAAGCACTATCGCTTGGTGTTTACAAAACCTATACCGAAGAAAATTTGCGTTATTCGCAAAATGCTCCTCTCGACATGGACAACGAGGAAAATACCAAATGCAACCTACCTGCGCAAATCGATTTGCATGCTACCACTGGTATGGAATATCATTTCTTGTGCGTCACCAAAGGTGGTGGTTCTGCTAACAAAACCTACTTGTATCAAGAAACCAAAGCCCTTTTAAATCCCTCTACCTTGGTACCTTTCTTGGTAGAAAAGATGAAGACCTTGGGTACAGCAGCATGTCCTCCTTATCACATTGCCTTTGTGATTGGCGGCACATCGGCAGAGAAAAACCTACTTACCGTTAAATTGGCTTCTACACATTATTACGACAATTTGCCTACCACAGGTAGCGAAGGTGGTCGTGCATTCCGCGATGTAGAATTAGAAAAACAAGTATTGGAAGAAGCTTACAAAGTGGGTTTAGGTGCTCAATTTGGTGGTAAATACCTTGCACACGATATTCGTATTGTACGTTTGCCTCGTCACGGTGCATCTTGCCCCGTAGGTATGGGCGTTTCTTGTTCTGCCGACCGCAACATCAAATGTAAAATCAACAAAGACGGTATTTGGATTGAAAAACTAGACGATAATCCAGGTCGTTTGATTCCCGAAGAACTACGCAACGCTGGCGAAGGTAATGCCGTACGTATCGACCTTAACCAACCCATGGAAGCTGTATTGGCAGAGCTTGATAAATACCCCGTAGCAACCCGTTTGTCGCTAAATGGTACTATCATCGTAGGTCGCGATATTGCGCATGCAAAACTAAAAGAACGCCTCGATAACGGCGAAGATCTACCCGAATACATCAAAAACCATCCTATCTACTACGCAGGTCCTGCCAAAACTCCTGCTGGTATGCCATGTGGTTCTATGGGTCCTACCACCGCAGGTCGTATGGACTCTTACGTAGGTCTATTCCAATCCAAAGGCGGTAGCAAAATCATGCTCGCCAAAGGCAACCGTAGCCAACAAGTAACCGATGCCTGCAAGCAATACGGCGGCTTCTATTTAGGCTCTATTGGTGGTCCTGCAGCTATCCTTGCTCAAAACAACATCAAAAGCATCGAATGTGTAGAATATCCCGAATTAGGCATGGAAGCTATCTGGAAAATTGAGGTGGAAGATTTCCCTGCGTTTATTTTGGTGGATAATAAAGGCAACGACTTTTTCAAAACCCTTTAAGAATTAGTTTATAGGGTGCTTTTTGCGTTGTGCTTGTGCTCAAAATCCTCATTTGCTTTCAGCGATTCTGCTCACGCTCGGGATAATAAGTAAACTTATTCTCCTCTCGCTTAATCGCAGAATTACGCTAAGTAAGCTCCGGATTCTCGGGCGGCGCAAGCCTTGAAATATCCACATTCTATTCACTCTTACGATGAGGTTAGAGCCTTAAAATCCCACCTCTAAACATAATTCTTACCAAAAAAATAGCATCACTGCATCACTAAAAGCACCCTTCGGGGTGCTTTTTTTAATCCCTCCTTTTAAACTCGTTTTAACCCAGAAACTCGGTCACTGAGCCTGTCGAAGTGCCCGATTTTTTTACGCAAGCCTTGAAATATCCTCATTCTATTCACTCTTACATTTAGATGATCGCATTACCGAATAACCAAATCACCGACTCACCAAAAAAGCACCCCGTTGGGTGCTTTTTTTTATTGATGATTCCCTTCGGTCATCAAGACGACATCGATTCGTCGATTCGTCGATTAGTCAACACAAAAAAAGGAGAACCAATTGGTTCTCCTTTTTTTTGTATATAGACTACTAATTAGTCAACGTTCAAAGTAACGCGTTTGAAATCAACAGCGGTAAGAGAAGCTGATTGTTGTTTCAAGTAATCTTTAACGCTAACTTTAGCGTCTTTGATGAATGCTTGTTCCAACAAGGTAGATTCGCTGTAGAATTTGTTCAAGCGACCTTGAGCAATTTTATCCAACATAGCTTCTGGTTTACCTTCTTGACGAGCTTTTTCGCGGCCAATTTCCAACTCTTGTTCGATGATGTTAGCAGGAACACTTTCGCGGTTAACAGCGATAGGGTTCATAGCTGCAACTTGCATAGCGATTTCGCGAGCGATTTGGTTGTCGATAGCTTCGTTGAAAGTTACGATGGTAGCCAATTTGTTACCAGGGTGAATGTAAGAAACGGTAGCAGTACCCTTTACAAATTCGTAGAAGCCCAATTCCATTTTTTCGCCGGTGATACCGCTGCGGTCGGTAATCAAGTCGGCAATGCTACGGCCGTCTAATTCAGCTGCCAAAAGCGCTTCTTTGCTTTCAATTTGGTTTGCCATAGCAAAGTCCAAAATGCTTTGAGTAAGAGCGATAAAGTCGGCGTTTTGAGCAACGAAGTCAGTTTCGCATTGCAATGCTACGATAGCAGCAAAACCTTCTTTTTGAGCTGCCAATACGCAACCTTCGGCTGCTTGGCGGTCGCTACGTTTAGCAGCGATAGCTTGACCTTTTTTACGGATAATTTCAATTGCTTTGTCAAAATTGCCTTCGGCTTCGGTTAAAGCGTTTTTGCAATCCATCATTCCAGCTCCGGTCATTGTACGAAGCTTGGAAATATCTGCCATAGTTACTGCCATAGTCTTATGCTTCTTTTTCAGATTCAGATAAAAATTTTTCAGCTACGTTAGCGTTGATAGCAGCAGCGTCGCCACGTTTGATGCGGTTGCGACCACCTTTAGCGTTGTTTGCTTTTTTTTCTGCAGCTTCTTTGTTTTCGCCTTCGCTTTCTTTTTCCAATTTGCGTTGGTTCAATCCTTCTTGGATAGCGCCGCAAACGGTGCTCAAAATGATGTCGATCGATTTAGAAGCGTCGTCGTTACCAGGGATAACGAAATCGATGTTTTTAGGATTTGAGTTGGTATCTACGATAGCAAATACAGGAATACCCAAACGGTTAGCTTCTTTTACTGCAATGTGTTCTTTCATTACGTCAACTACAAACAAAGCAGCTGGCAAACGGGTAAGGTCAGCGATGCTACCCAAGTTTTTTTGTAGTTTTTCGCGTTGACGAGAAATTTGCAATTTTTCGCGTTTCGACAAGTTTTCGAAAGTACCATCGTTAGCCATTTTGTCGATGCTCGACATTTTTTTCACAGCTTTACGAATGGTAGGGAAGTTGGTCAACATACCACCTGCCCAGCGTTCGGTAACGTAAGGCATACCTACAGAGGTAGCTTTTTCGGCAATGATTTCTTTAGCTTGTTTTTTGGTTGCAACAAACAAGATTTTTTTGCCTTGTTTAGCCAAAGCGCCAAGAGCGTCAGCAGCTTCGTCCAACTTGATTACAGTTTTGTTAAGGTCAATGATGTGGATACCATTGTGCTCCATAAAGATGTAAGGAGCCATAGCAGGGTTCCATTTGCGGGTCATGTGTCCGAAGTGAACACCTGCGTCTAATAATTCTTGAAAATTAGTTCTAGCCATAATAAATAATTTGTTTACATTCTTTTTTAATCAACCTGTCGGTAGTTTACTGTCGTTTGTCACTTGTCGATTGTCGTTTGACGATTGACATTCAACGTTTTTTTGTTACAAGACTCACTGCAAGTGACTAGTGACGTGTGACAATTGACGGAAATAAAATCCGATAGGTTTAGATACTAAACAGCTTCCAATAAAAAATACAAACAGAGATTAACGTTTGCTGAATTGGAATCTTTTGCGTGCTTTTGGACGACCTGGTTTTTTGCGTTCCACTTCGCGTGGGTCGCGGGTCATAAAGCCTTCTGCTTTCAAAGCAGGTTTGTCTTCGGGGTTGATTTTAACCAATGCACGAGCAATAGCTAAACGCAAAGCTTCGGCTTGGCCTTTGTAACCACCGCCACACAAGTTTACTTTGATGTCGTATTTTTCTTCAACGCCTAATTTTGCTAAAGGTTGTTTAACGATGAATTGAAGAATTCCGGTAGGGAAATAAACCGACAAGTCTCTTTTATTGATGGTAATAGTACCCTTTCCTGGGGTTACATAAACGCGAGCAATAGCTGCTTTTCTTCTACCAATTGCATTTGTTACTTCCATATCCGTTATTTAAGAGCGTTGATATCAATGGTTACAGGATTTTGAGCGGCTTTGTTGTGTTCTGCACCGTCAAATACATAAACGTTTTTCAAGATTTGATCACCAAGACGGTTTTTAGGCAACATGCCTTTCAAAACTTTCTTGAACAAACGTTCTGAGCTTTTAGCTTGCAAACGAGCTGGGGTCATAACACGTTGACCACCGGGATAACCGGTATAGCTCAAATACTCGCGATCGGTCCATTTGTTACCGGTCATTTTAATCTTGTCTGCGTTGATGATAATTACGTTATCACCGCAATCTACGTGAGGAGTAAAGTTTGGTTTGTACTTTCCTCTTGCCAATTTTGCTACTTTCGAGCAAAAACGACCCAAAATTTGGTCTGTTGCGTCAACAACAACCCACTGTTTGGTTACAGTTGCCTTGTTGGCAGAAATGGTTTTAAAACTTAAAGTATCCACAATTAATTTTTTTTATTCGTTTTACATGGTGCCGATAAATCGCAACGTCTAAAGGCTAAAAAAGACGTTTCTCGGTCATTATCAAACACTTACACTAAATAGAATAATAATCGGACTGCAAAGATACAATAAATAAATGAGAAATGAGAAAGGAGAAAGGAGATTTTTTTTATTTTTTTTGTTGAAAGGCAGAAAGTTGCACTCGCTACGCAGGTATCGACTCACCGACTCACCGCATCACCGAATCACCAATTATTCTGCTTCAAACCAATCCCCATTAGCCTTAATCAGCTCAATCAATCTATCTACCGCTTCTTCTTCGGGAATGTTTTTTTCGATGCAGGTTTGACCTTTGTATAGGCTAATTTTGCCACGACCAGCCCCTACGTAGCCATAGTCGGCATCCGCCATTTCGCCAGGACCATTCACGATGCAGCCCATGATGCCAATTTTTAGGGTATTTAGGTGCGAAGTTTTGGCTTTGATGCGGGCAATGGCACTTTGAATATCAAACAGCGTACGTCCACACGAGGGGCAAGAAATGTATTCGGTTTTGCTCATGCGGGCACGTGCAGCCTGCAAAATGCTGTAGCCCAAAGCCTCGGTATCTTCTGCCGAGATGCCCTCTGCTTCGATGCAAATGCCGTCTGCCAATCCGTCGATAAAGAAGCTACCCAACTCGGCAGCCGCAGTTAGCTGTAATTCATCGAGCGATAGGTTGGTGTATTTTCGATAGACGATAACGGGTTGTTGGTTGTCCTCTTGTTGCATATTGCTAAATAGGTAGCGACCTTGTTCTAATGGGTTATCGTGGTCTAACACCATTAGGGTAACGCCTTGTGGAACGGGTGTGCCTGCATTCCATACCACAGGAAGCGCACCACCGCCTATTTCGCCCACGGCTTGGCTGTTGCGACGGATGTATTTTTCGCCATTAAACCAGGCGGTATCAAACGTAGGTAGAGCAGGGGCTTGCATGGCCTTTTCTGCCAAATGGGCCAAAGCACGAGCCACCGGAATTTCGTTGGCGGGGTCTTCGCTAAGCGACACGCGAATGGTATCGCCTATACCTTCTAATAATAGGGTACCGATGCCAACTGCCGATTTGATGCGACCGTCTTCGCCCTCGCCAGCCTCGGTAACGCCCAAATGGATGGGGTAGTTTAGCCCCTCGGCATCCATGCGACGCACCATTTGGCGTACTGTATGAATCATAACACGGGTGTTCGATGCTTTTACCGAAATCACCACGTTATTAAAATCTTGTTCTTGGCAGATGCGTAAAAATTCCAAACAACTTTCGGTCATACCCTCGGGCGTATCGCCAAACTTATCGAGCATACGAGCACCCAACGATCCATGATTCACCCCAATGCGAATGGCAGTGTCGTTCTCTTTGCAAAGCTGCAAAAACGGAATAAATTTAGCACGAATCTCCTCGTAGGTCGAAGCATAGTTGCCTGGGTTGATGCGCACCTTTTCGATGTGCAAGGCTGCCTCGTTGGCAACGTTGGGGTTAAAATGTACATCGGCAACCAACGGAGTGTTGTATCCTTTGGCTTGGAGCGCCGCTTTGATGTTTGCCATGTTGGCAGCTTCTTTTACGCCTTGTGTGGTAAGGCGAACCAATTCGCCGCCAGCCTCAATTACCTCAATGGCTTGTGATACGCAAGCATCGGTATCGGTAGTAAAGGTGTTTAACATCGATTGTACACGAATGGGGTTGTTGCCACCCATTTGTAGGTTGCCTATTTGTACGGTTTTGGTTGTTCTTCTATTCATTTTGTTTAGTCGTTGAGTCGTTTAGTCGTTGAGTCGTTTGGCGATGAGCTATGATTGATATGTTGCACTGCGCATTTGCATCATCGAATCACCGCATCACCGCATCACCGCATAGCCAATTATTTAATTTGGTCGATAATTTGGCAGCTCCCTGCCTGTTTACGTGGTCGCCATCGTAAAAATCATCGTCCGTAAAGGTACTATCTTTTAATAAATTAAGGTATGTTACGTGTTCAAAATTTTTATCCAGTTGCAGGCAAATGTTTTGGGTTTTTGCCAATTGAGCACTATCTAATAAGGTATAATAGCAAGCATGCGTGGGTGTGGTTAGTAGTAAAACCTGGATGTTTCTTTTGCCACATGCCTCTATGATGTTTTGCAAGCGTTCTTGGTTAGCCAAGGTAGATGCTTTGCCACTGCGGCTATGATGAGCAACCGTATGCATGGCTTCTTGTTTAAAGTTGGGCTTTTGGTTGCCCCACTCGCGTTTGTAGCCCCAACCCAAAGAGTCGGCAACGGCAAAACTCATTTCTTTGCCCACTTTTTTGGCAAGTCCCAACCATTTTTCTTTGTTGATTAACTCCAACTGATAAATGGGGTTGTAGGGATGATAATCGCATCCCATGTAAATATGGTAGGCTTTGACCGATGCCCACGAACCAGCTGTTTCCATCTCGCTAAACAACGAAAAGTACGAAATGGGCAAAATCACTACTTGTAGGTTAGTAAGGCGGTCGATGTATCGGTTAAACAGGTATTGGTCGTACTTGATGCTTTGTGCCGAAAAACCCAAATTATAGGCTTTTTTGTCGAAACAATCGGGGCGGATGCCATAAAAACCGTGCGACGAACCCAAAGCGAGCACTTCTACCTGCTGGGCATGGGCTTGCATCCACGCTTCTTTGTTTCGATAATCGTTGTCGAAACTACGCAAAACCACCTCGATGCATGCAAACAGTAGCAGCATCGGAAGGATAAAAGTTAGGGTGGTTTTTAGTATAAATCGTTTCATGGCTTGTTAAAACTGAAAATAGATAAAGTTTTGTTCGGGACCCATGCTGATGATAATCAGCAGCGAAAGCACCATGTAAATGCCGTATCGAACCACTTTGCTATGAATGCCACGCATGGCAAGTCCGTGGTTTTCGGCTCTGTTAAACCACTCCATGCCCAGCATGATTAGTAGGGGCAAAAACGTAAATACCTTGTTGGTAAGGTAGGGCATGCCCCATAGGCTAACATCCAACATTCGGCTCAAATAAATGCCCGTCATTTCGATGCTATCCGATCTAAAAATAATCCATCCCAAAACTGCCAAAACAAAGGTAAGTGCCATTTGACCTATTTCGAGCAGGGTGGGCAGGCGTTTTATGCTCGTAAAACCTGGTTGAGGATTGTTGGGCGAAAGGGTTGCCACTACGTTGGTGTATTTTCGGTTTTTTTCTAACAAGATAAGCGGTAAGAAAAGCATGGCATGATACGCTCCCCACAATACAAAAGTCCAATTGGCTCCGTGCCAAAAGCCCGATAGCAAAAAGATAATAAAGGTATTGCGCACGATGATGGCTTTTTTATAGAGGGCGGGGTTCTTTACCTTTTGCGGAATGTCTGGACGAGAGCCACCCAAGGGGATATACACGTAATCCCTAAACCAGGTGGTGAGCGAAATGTGCCACCTGCGCCAAAATTCGGCAATATCGCGCGAAAAATACGGTACGTTAAAGTTGCGCATCAGTTTGATGCCAAACAGTTTGCCCAGACCAATGGCAATGTCGGAGTAGCCCGAAAAGTCGCCATAAATTTGGAATGTAAATAAAACGGCTGCTACTGCCAATGTGCCTGCGTTGTGGCTTTCGATGTTGGCAAAAATTTGATCGACGTAAAAAGCACAATTGTCGGCTACCACTACTTTTTTAAACATTCCCCACAGCATTTGGCGCAAACCATCTACGCCATCGGCATAGTTAAAGGTGCGTTTTTGTAAAAATTGCGGCAGTAGGTTGGTGGCACGTTCGATGGGCCCAGCTACCAGTTGCGGAAAAAAGCTTAGAAAAGCCGTAAAAGCAAGTAGGTTGGTGGTGGGTGGTAGTTTGCCCTTGTACACATCGATGCTGTACGACAGTGCCTGAAAGGTATAAAAACTAATGCCTACGGGCAAAATAAGGTGCAACAGGTGCCTTTGGGCATCTATTTGCAATAGGTTCGCCAAAGAACCAACAAAAAAATCGTAGTATTTGTAGATGCCTAAAATAAACAAATTTATCAGCACGTTGCCCAGCATCCAGGCTTTTTTGTGCCACTTTACTTGGCTACGACCTATGGCAATGCCACTTGCGTACGAGCAAATGGTTGTAAAGGCAATGAGTAGTAAAAAACGCCAATCCCACCATCCATAAAACAGGTAACTGGCTACTACCACCAACGCATTTTGGCAGACAAGTTGAAGCTTGCTACCCCGCATGGCATAGCCAAATACCCACCAATACAGCACAAAAACGATGGGCAAAAAAATCAAAAACTCAAACGAATTAAAGAGCATCGATTAGGGTGGTTAGTTTCATGGAGTTAGAACCTTTGATAAGCAATGTTTTGCCGGATAGGGGATGCGCTTGCAGCCACTCTTTAAACAATGGGGTTGATGCAAAGCGTGTGCCGATACCGGTAGTGGTTTCAAAATTCTTGCCCAATAAGTATGCCTCGGTAATGCCCAATTGCTCCAAGAGCGACACTACTTTTTGGTGCTCGGTAGCGCTGTCGTCTCCCAACTCAAACATATCGCCCAAAATAACGGCTTTGCCCTCGGTTTGAATCAAAGCAAAGTTGCGAAGTGCCGCTTCCATGCTGGTTGGGTTGGCGTTGTAAGCGTCTATAATGAGGGTATTGCGCTCGGTTTTGGTTAGTTGCGAACGGTTGTTTTGAGGGGTATAGGTAGATAGAGCATCGGCAATATCGGCAGCCGAAACGCCAAAGTAATGTCCCACACAGGCTGCCGAAAGCATGTTGCTTACGTTGTAACTACCAATTAGCTGGCTGTTTACCTGATAATGGTTTCCGTCGATGTTTAGGTCGATGTTTACAAAAGGAGTGCAACTTACCACCTTGCCGTTAACGGGCAGGGTAGGGTTGCTGCCGTATAATTCGGTCACTGAGCTTGTCGAAGTGCCCGAATTATACGATTCATCGATTACTCGGTTGTCCTTTTCTATGTTAGCAAGCATTTCTTTTAGGTGTGCATTGTCGGCATCCAAAAATACCGTTTTGCAGCGGTCCGCTAGGTTGTGGTAAAGTTCTGCCTTGGTGTTTTTAACGCCCTCAAAACTACCAAAACCTGCCAAATGAGCCTTGCCCACGTTGGTAATAAGCCCTGCATCGGGCATTACGATGTTGGCTAAAAATTCAATTTCGCCAGGATGGTTGGCACCCATTTCTATCACTGCCATGTTGTGCTCTTTGGTAAGGCGCAGTAGGGTTAAAGGCACACCAATGTGGTTGTTAAAGTTGCCAAGGGTATAGAGTATGTTGTATTTTTTTGCCAATACAGCAGCCACCAACTCTTTGGTGGTGGTTTTGCCGTTGGTGCCCGTTATGCCTACGATGGGCGTGCCCAACACCTTGCGGTGATGTGCTGCCAATTGTTGCAACGCCACTAAGGTGTCTTCTACGTAGATATAGGGTGATTCGGTGATTTGGTGATTTGGTGAGTCGATGTTCTGTCCCTGAGCTTGTCGAAGGGTCGATTCACCGATTACTCGGGCTTCGCCCTCATGAAGTTGTTCACGCTCGGGATAATCAATGTAAACATTGCTTCTGCTCTCGCTTAATCGCAACTTTAGTCGATTAGTCGATTCATCGGAAGTTAACAGGTCTTTGCGCGAGGTAAGCACGTACTTGCATCCCATCTCTACGGCTTTTTCGGCAAAGTTGTTGCCATCAAAGTTTTCGCCTTTAAGGCACACAAACAAATTGCCCTCTTGGCAGGCACGACTATCGGTGCACACCCCGTTGCATGCCAAATAAGCTTGGTATATAGTTTCGATCATGATTGATGATATTATCGTATAAAACAGCGAATATACACTTTTCCGCTAAAAATTTCGCCATAAAAAAGCGTATTTCTGATAAAACGTAGCAAAAGTGTGAAAAACCATGTGATTTTTTCTGCTTTTTCACAGGTTTGCTGTGGTTTTTAATAGGAAAGGTGTGAAAAAGTGGTATAAACAGGCAATAAAAAATCAACGGCTGTAACGTTTGGGGTTACAGCCGTTGATGGTATGGTTTTAAGTTGTTTTTTACGCTTGTTGCATTCTTTTGCGATACACCGCTACTGCGCCGTATGCTGCTACAAGGGCAAGCAAGAAAGCAGTGGGGGCGTCGAGGGGAAGAGAACTACCATTAGTACAAGACATAATGCAGTCAGTATTTAATTGACCGCATAAATATGGGTCTAATGGGTTCTCCTCTAAACAAGGCTTTAGTACGTATTCACGACAGCAAGTCCTACAAGGTTCCACATCCTGAGGATTATCTCCTATACATACATCTGTACTTTCAGAGCTTGCAGCACCCACCAAACTATATCCATTAATTGACACGCCAGTACTTACTTGTGTTTGAAAGGTTTCTGCCGACATAGTAGCCCCTCTATAATAAGAAGTACTAGGTAGTGAGACTGCCATCAAGGCAGTTGTCACAAACCAAAAAACAATACTTAGTATTAAACTTTTATTTTTCATAATTTTTAATTTTCTCTTTCTCTATTGCAATTACTTCTTATTTAAGGATTACTTTACCTGTTTTGGTTGCATTATCGCCAATTACCTTAACGGTATATACTCCTTGAGTTACTGGAAGATTTAGTTCTACATACTGTCCAGACACGTTATATACAGAGCTTCTACCACTCATGTCGTTTACAATAATGGTTTGTAGTTCTACTTCATTATTGCAACTAACTATAATGCGCTGTTCTTGGCTCAATATGTTGATGTTTTTGTCAGATATGCTATCTTCGATGTCAGTAACCACCTCATCTTCTACTTGTTCTTTTGCGCCAACATTTAAGAAGAAGCGTCCTTCGCAATCCCCTACTTTAAGACCAGTTACCGTGCAAGTTTCGCCTGCCAATAGGTTATAGGTTTTACCCTCTAGGCGGTCTTCTAACATAACCGTAGCCATATCTGCTTCACTATCCAAAGAGAATACAAAGGTTTGATCTGCAGCCGATACTCTAATACCCAATGGGATAGGTTCGTCGTAGGTAGGCACTCTTACTCCTGCCCATTTTGCATTGTAACGCATTATGTACAAGTCAGGTAGTGTTGTTTCTTGTGCGTTAAATACTTTAGGTGCATCGGTATCGTAGTTAATTGCATCGTCTTTTAACCAGTCGATGCTTAGATTTACCGTACTGCTTGCTTCTGCAGCCTGATTGCTTACAGTAATGCTTACTTCTGGCATGTATTCTGCTATGCTACGATGCTCGGTGTTGCTTACCTCAAACGCTTCGGCAGGGATAGTAAGATCTCCACTCTCACTTGGTGTATATACAAAACCATGTTGGGCAATGATTAGTTCAGTAGCTTCTGCAGGTCTAAATGATTTATCATCATAATCATAGATTTGAACTGTACCTCCTGTTTTGCTCTTCATAACATCAATGTTAATGTTAGCAGGATAACTGTTGTTTAATAGTACAGGTTGACCCGCAGTTAAGCCAGTATAGGTTGGCAATGCACTCTCGTTGGTAAAACGACCATTAAAGGTGTAGGCAATAACTTGAGTTGAATCGTATGACGTACTAAAGTATTTGTTGTACTCCTCTGCCGGGAACATTAAGTTAGTGCCGTACATATTAGGAATTTGAATGGCAAATACCTTATTGGCAGGAACTACTACGTTCAAATTTGGGAACGGAGTCTTCCACGATACTGATTTACCATTCATTTCTGCCTCGTGCATCCAAACGTGTGGCAATTGTTTTTCAATAAAGTAGTGACCCGAGAGCATATCGCCAGCCTTACCACTACCATCAAATGGTCTAATAATAGGACCTACTAATATCCATTTGCTGCGTGGAACGATTAACTCGGTACTTGCTTGGGTATAACGTTCGGTTTTACCCTCTGCAGCTAATTGTTCAACACCAATAAGTGCAGCACCGTATTCCATGGTAATACTATTTGCTATTTGAGTAGGTTTACTAATTTTACCTTTACCTGCGGTTACCTCTTCGCCAAACCATGTTGTTGCACGTTCGGTAGAGAAATCAGCATCATCTACAATGTTTGGCAACTTAGGATATTGAAGCACACCACCTTCTGGCACAGGGTATTTGGTGGTATTTGGAGCAGGAATAACTACCTCTAAATCTTCGGTTAAAATATCCACACAAGTTACCAATTGACCATTGGGTTTGTACCAGTTGTTACGGTTGTCCCAATCGGTAGATACATTACCATTCCAAATAATTTTGGATACCTCTGTTCCTAACGATTGTTGATAAGCACCTACGGTGTATTTACCAGCACCTTCTGCGTGGCTTGGATCGTATGGACGAGCATTACCCAAACGGTCTATCATTTGCATATCAGAGGTTAACAATCCAGACTCGTCTGTTTTAATATATGCACCAATGTTCAATCCTTCACCTTTAATTACCAATGAACCTGGTTCTTCTGCAGCTGTTTTACATACTAAATTAGCCACATTGGTAAATGTATTAGCAGTACCACATGTGCCACCTAGAGTAAAGTCAGATACTGTTCGCTTATCAGCAAGTTCTTCCTCATAAGCACTCCAGAAGTTGTTGTACTTAAATGAACCACACCAATCATGTTCGTCCATGGTTTGAAGGTATTTGGTATTGTTATTAGCTGTATAATTCTTAGAACCAGTATAGTTCTTACCATATACGTCCTTATCGTATGAGTAACAGTTGTTATAGTCAAACTCTATGGTCTCTGGATAGTAGTTGCCAGTAAAGTTTACTGTTTCACTTCTATTAGAACCGACACGGAAGAAGTCGAAGTGGTTGTAATAACCAGCACCCACACGATTATCTTTTAAGAACATGGTATTGTAATAGATACCAATGTTTTGTACGGGGTGATTGATAGAACAGCCCTTTTCGTCATCACCATTGAACGACATAAGTCTTATAATAGCAACGGTGTTAGCATCCGATTTAACAGCATTTTCGTGCCAGAATACATTGGCGTAAATCAACACTTTTTGAGAACCTTGAATAAGGATTGAAGTAGCATGCTGACCAGTAAAGTTGTTGCGAACGAACTTAATGTTTTCTGAGTTTAAGAATTTAGCAGATGCACCCCAAAGAGCTGTGTTGTTTGCATCATCTGTACTTGCCTTCTCAAAATCAAACATCGCCTTGATTTCGTTATTTTCGAAGGTTACACCATCGTATGCAGAAATGTGGATACATGTAAAACCATGTGATTCAATGTAACAGTTTTTGATGTTAATATTTGCATTGGTCATACCACCTTGGGTTGCACAGTTCCAACTCTTACTTAAGCCTTCTGGGTTATAAGCATTATCACCTTCAACTTTAGTTCCTTCACCATTGTCAATGTCAAGAGCATTGTCTGCAGTAGCTAGATCCTTAGAAGTTCCAGTAATGTTGATATAGTCTAATGTAATGTTTTTAGAACGACGAATAGCAATGTGTTCTAGAGTAGCACGTGTACCTGTTTTATTTATTGAGCGTACTACCAATTCTTTACCGCCATTCATGTTTATATTGCGGAAGAATAGTGCTTTAGCAGTGTAAACATCACCACCAGTAATTCCAACTGCTTCTGTTCCTTTGTATGGTTCTTGTAAGTTTGGTACCACTTGCATTACCACAGGTTTAACCAAGGTGATTTTTTCTTGGGTTTGATTACCAATGGTTACATTTTCTACGGTACAAATGGTTTTGTGGGTTTTTAAAGTAGCCCAAGCGTCGTCGAAGCTTTTGAAGCGGAAGTCGCACTTGCTATTTGTTTCTAATGTATTGTCGATAGTTACGTAAATGGTATCGCCAAACACCGTGTTACAATCTGTAAAGTAGCGGGTTTCGCTAGATAGTTGGTAGCTATCGTCAGAGAATTTTACGTAAGAACGATAACCATACCAATCGCTAACTACATCGCTAGCATTCACCACACCTGTAAAGTGAGCACCTTTTAGTAGGGTACCTTCTGTTTTAACTACAATGTTGTGACTAGAAGAGGTTGGCACGCAACCACCATTTGTTTCTGTTCCACAAAGGAAGAAACCATATTCTTTAATAGTCTTACATTCTGTTTCTTCTAAGTAGGCACTAAGTGTCCAGTTGTTTTTGTTATCTTTAGCTGCATCTTCGGCTAGTAGGATGATGCTTTTTTCTACTATATTCACAGAAAATTCAACGCTACCGCTACAATATGGAGTTTTTAGAGGTTGTGTAGCTTTTATCACTACCGTACCTGCTGTTTGTCCTGCTGTTAATGTAGTACCATTTAAAGTTGCGGCTGTTCCAGATTTCTTAGTAAATGTGATTGTAGCATCAGATGTTGAAGAGCAAATCTTGCTCAAATCTATGCTCTCGCCAAATCCAATGGTTACTACCTCTGGTACAGTATATACAGGAGCCTCTGAGCATTGTACAGGTTCTGTCCAGATATAACCAGTTGTAGGATTATATTTAATATATACATTGGCTGTATTCAAATTTGCATTACCACCATTGGCGTCCTTTGTAATGGTAGTACATTCATTAGAAACTTGTATATTATTTTTCCACCAATCATTTTGCCAGTTGGTTTCGTAAGACATTTTAAAGTCACCTTTTTCTTGTGCCCAGAAGTAGTAGTGTCCTTTGCCATCTTCTGTTGGTAGCATTTCATTCCAATATGAACCACCCCAACCACCAGTAATAGCACCAGTAATGTAGTATTTGTCGTGTTGGTCACCACCACCGCCAGATGTTGGATATGTTACTGACAATTTCTTGGTACTTTCATTCCAAGTAAATTGATAAGTGCCTGCAACGCTTGTTGTGATGTTACAATCACCGTCACTTGTATTAAATGTCCAATCTGTTACACTTTCTGTTATAGTACCAGTATTGCCATACCAATTATTGCCGCCATCATGAATTTTAAATTGATAAGTAGTATTAGCAGATAAACTTACACTTGTACTTCCATTGGTAAAGACGTTAGATTCGCCCCAACTATTAAAGCTACCTTTAAGATAATAGGTAGTAGAAGAAGAACCACCGCTTATATTTTCTGTCCACAACCATCCAGCACCATTATTACCTGTTGGATCAAAACATAAGGTGCCAGAACTAGCAGTTATAGAAGCGTCTCCACCATTGTTAGATGTAGTATTATCAAAATGGAAACCTGAATCATCTGTTGCACCTTTGATATTATTCCAAAAATCATTGTTATAGTCAGCCTTATTAGATAGTTTAAACGTTCCTGTCTTGGTAAAGGATATGGTATATTTACTATCAGAGACTTTTGTCATTTTTGTAAACGAACCCCATCCGTTAAAAGCAGACCCTGTTACATAATAGTCTGTACCCCACGCACTACTGCTAACGCCAAATAGAACGCAAAGTAAGGCAAGCACTCGTAGGGCTTTGCTAAAAGCCCCACTCATAATTGTATTGTTATAAAATCTTTTCATATTGTGTATTTTTTATTTTCTTACTAAGGTTCTATTTATTAATCGCAGTTTTCTACAACGTCTGCCAAGTCAATTTTAACCTCTGCAGAGGTAGTTGAGCCTTGTGTGGTTCCACATTGGTCTGCTTGACCTGTAGTAGCTTTGAAGGTATAAGCTTCAGGTACAGTAGTGAAGTTAGTTCCTTCTGTTCCTTCTGGACGAGCAAAGTAAAGGGTGTACATGTGACCATTTTCTTCCAACTTAGCAGGCTCTGGTGTAATGCTGTATTCGTAACCAGAGTTTGAGTTTACTGTAATGGTTACAGGACGCCATGGTGTAGTAGTTGTTTTATCGGCTACCACGGTAATGGCAAATTGTATATCTTTTGCTAGATTGTCAATTTCTGTCCTCAAACCGCCGCGTCTGCCGCTATCGCCAATCCATGTATCCAAGGTAGATTTTGATCCACTAAAATCTTCTACTACAGAACTAGCACTACCAGCTCCTTGACCATAATAACCTATGGTTTTATCGTTACAAGTTTTACCTCTTGTTGTGCCATTGTATGGCCATTTTTGTTGCTCACGTTTTTGTGGAGTATTTAAGGTTACTTCTCCAACTTTATTTGTAGTAGCATCTGTGGTGGTTAGTGCTGTATTGTATGCACTAACTAATGCTTGCATTTTTGCTTTGGTCAAAGCACCTTCACCAGTAGTATGTTCAGTCCATCTTGCTTTTACCATAGCAACAAAGCAAGGGTCATCCAACAAACCTTTGTATGTTTTTTGGTTGTAATAGTTACCTGTCCACCAGAATGGAGCAGGGAATGTACCATTATTACCACTTACCTTGTTATATGTGGTTTGTTTTACTAACAAGCCTTCTTTACTATCAATTCCATGTTCTTGGCGAGTTTCGTTATCAAAGCTTAGTTCGTAGTCCCAAAGTGGGTATGCTTTAAGCAAGCCACCTTCGTAAACAAATACGCAAGATGCACGGAAACCATCACCATTTTTAGCAAACTCTGTAAGGATAAAGAAGTCTGCCCAAGATTCGTAGTCGATAATTGTACGAACGGCGTTGAAGTCGCCATCTTTTAGTGCACTTTCAAAGGCATCAATTTTGCCCTTAACAAAGGCATGTACATCAGCCCAGCTGCCACCATCGTCTATTACGTCTTCTTTTTCTGGGTATTCAATTTCAAAACGTTGGTCAATTTCGGTGTCGTAAGAAATCACGCCGGTGTTACCTGTTTTCATGGCAGATTCAAATGTTTTTTGGTCGCCGTTAGGAATTTCGTAGCGGTCTGCCAAATCGGTTTTATCAAACTTAACAATGAATCCTTTAGAAGAACCATCCACTTCCCATTTTACGTTTACGCGATCATTATTTTGGGTAATCTTATCCATAAATACGTAAACACCTTGGTAAACACCATCTACATACAATTCTACGTATTGGTTTTTAACACCCCATTTGCCTGTCATTGCAGAGAATGTTTCCATAGCTAAAATGTTACGCATCATAGATGGGTCTGGAGTAGCTGCGTAAAGCACCCAATCCTTATCTTTGGCAGATTTTTTAGCTCCTCCTGTAATAAGACTTAGCATGTCAATTTTTTTAGTCTTAACAAAGTCTGGAGATTTATCTTCGTCTAGACCGCACATGTCTGCACCTGGGCAGAATGCGTAAGATTTCTTTTTAAAGTTTAGCGATGAAGAACCACGATAAGCCATGCGAGCTTTTTTGTCGTACACAATGTTGTCGCCTACTTTAATTTTAACATCGACCGATAATTTTTTCTTGAATTTATCGGCATGTTTGCTTGGATAATCGCTACCTGCTACACTGCATGCTGGGAATCCATTATTATCACCCGTATTTACCATGATAATAGGAAGATTTGATTTAATGTTGATTAAATCGCCTGTGTTATAACTTTTTGATGTAGTAGTTATGGTAACTTCGTTAGACTCTACTGTGGTCCTATCTTCCATGGTACATACCAATTTGTACTTACCAGCTTTGGTAGGACGAATGTTGTTCCATATAGCGCCTTCGCCATCGTAGTTTGACCATGTTGCGCCGTTATTAGCAGAATATTTCCATTGGAAGCCGGTAGGAACTTTATCGGCATCTAATAGCAATTCTTTTCCTGTACAGTTACCTGCAAACGAAATAGCGGCGAACGAAGCCATGTTGTTGCTAATTACCTCTGTGCTACCTAAGGCTTTAATTCTTACGCCACGGGTAGGTTGGTCTGTTGATGTAATGGTTACACCATAAGTGCCTTTAGACCAAGCAGACAAATAGAAGTAGTTATCTTTGCCAGCGGTAATAGTTGCTGTTTTAGAGAATGTACCCCAACCATCTTGTTTGTCATCGTTTAATGCGTGGATGTGGAATTTAGTTTGATCTTTTGCTGGTTTAAAGCTATCCCAAATATAACCGTCGCAGTCGGTAAATGCGTAGGTCATTTCTGTACCGCCAGTGTTGTTGGTTGTAGCTTTATTTTGACCACTTGCTGATGAACCTTGTATAGCACCACTTTTTACATAAGGCGCACCACCTTTTACAGAAGATAGTTCGTACCAGTTGGTATAAATATTGGTGGCGTCACCACTTTTTGGACGACGAACGTAAACGGTATAGCCATCTTGTACTTCTACTTCTATGGTAGAAGAAGATAGCACTGCACTACTTTCTTGGTAATTAGGATATCCGTTTATAGCATAGGTTTGGAAAATGTATTTTTGACCTGCTGTAGCACCAGCAATGGTAATGCCTTCTTTGGTAAATATTCCAGCTCCTGTTAATTGGTCAATTTCAATCAAATCACTCCAAGTATCATCGTTCGATAATTTATATCTGTAACCGACTTCAATCTCTTGACTACAGCCTGCGTCGTCTAGTTTACCAGTTACTGTGAATTTTTTTGCATTCATATCGTAGCTAGCCGAGGTGATAGAGACGGTAGGGGCTGATAATGAATTGGCAGTAACTGTCACTGCTTCACTTGTTGCAACTGGAGAAGTACAACCATCTTTAGATTTTGTTACTTGAACACGGAATTTAGTTGTGCCATTTAGCGTTCTAGTATAGCTGGTAGCAGAGTTACTTACAGTACCAGTGGTATATGATGTTCCTCCGTCAGTTGAATATTGCCATGTAAATTGATAACTACATCCTTCTTCTTTTGTAAAGTTTTGTAGTGCGACAGTTACAGATTTTCCGTTGCAAGCCTCAAAGTCTTTTGGCATGGTTAAAGTTTCTACCACAGGGGTATTATCTACAATATTTACAGAACCAGTACTTTCTACACTTTTGCAAGAACCACCAGCTTCAAGGTCCATTACAACGGTATAGTCGCCTTCTTCTCCATTTTCTATGGTATAACCGACGTTGTAGGTTTTATTGACAATGTCAGCACCTTTTTTAAGTACATAAGTATAGGTAGTAGCGTCATAACCTTCAATAACTATCTTACCAGAGGTGTAAGTAGTATTACATTTAGTAATTGGTGTAATAGTTAGTTGAGGTGCTGTAAGAGAGGTGCAAGTACCAACGGTAAATGCTTCTCCATATAACCAATTTTCAGCATTGTTTCCTACTACTATATATGGTCTAAATACGTAAGTACCACTCAAAGGTTCCTTATTTATTTTTGTAAAAGATTTTTCTGCTGCTGCATTTGATAAATTTTGTTGACCAAGTGCTATATAACATTTTTCTGTTCCATCATTTGTATAACACCACTCATCACCTTGCTTTTTCCATTGGAAACCGATGTATGCACTGCCACATGTATTAAACTTAGCAGAAAGAGTTATGGTTCCATTGCTAAAAGAGCCTTCTCCTGCTGTCGCAGATTGAACGCATTCCCATTTTGCATAAAGGGTAATAGCTGATGTATAACCATCAGCACTTAATTGTGTTAGCTTTGTGCCTGTACAAGCAGAACTTGTAAACCAACCTCCAAATGTGTAACCAGTTTTACTTGCTGTTTTTAAGGTTGTTGCAGTTCCATAAGTATGAGTTGTTGGATGGCCATCAGCGTGAGTGCCAG
>CALDQH010000063.1 GCA_937911935.1 uncultured Bacteroidales bacterium
CTACGCTGATTTCGCCATTCATCACTTGGTAATAGTTTGAATACACCATCGAGGCACCCGTGTCATCGGCTACCGAAACAAAACGTTTTAACGATGTTTTAGACAACTCAAGGGGCGATGTTTTAAGGTACAACAAGGCATACTCAGTTTCTAATCCTTGTAATAAAGTCAACAGCGATGCATCGCCTACGTTTTTTCCTAACACCACGCATTTATCTGCGCCAGCATCTATAAATGTTTGTTGCAACATTTCGTTTTGTTGCAAAAGAACTGCGGTAATTTTATTCATGTTTAATGTTGAGTGTTTAATTTTATTCTAAAAGTAATTTCATTAAGTAACGGCGAGATTCATCGCCTATAATGCTCTCAAAAGGAAATCCTGCTACAATAATTTTTGATCGTTTGCCTGTTTTTATAACAGCAGGCAAGTTGGTATCGGTATAATGCACCAAGGTTTTTCCATTTTTATCAATGGGCAGTAAAGCTTGTACATTTTGCACAAAATATTGATTGCTATTGGGCCACATCTGTAAATGATAAAAAGTAGATTGCAAAGGGGCATACAGCAATCCGCTTTGCGTAGCCGTATCTTGTTGCAAGGCATAGCGCAACCCTTTTTGCATAAAAATTTCCGATTTTTTAGACGACGCCACGTATGCACCCGTAATAATGAGTCTATGTTTTTTATGCTGAACATAGTCAAAAAGAGCCTGTTGTATATTGTTAGGATACAATTCAAACAAGGGCGTATCGCATTGTTCACCAAGAATAAGGTCAACCACATCGTAGCTATTTATATTTATTATAGCTTCCTTACTGCACGACGAGAAAGAATATCCATTATCGCGCAATGCTTTTCCATGAATATAGGGATAATTGAACGTATTGCCCTGAATTACCATGGCGGTATCTCTGTGCGATGCACCCCATCCTGGATTTGCATCTGTTTTATAGGGTTTAGTTGGATTAAACTCGTATTGTTCGCCTACAAACGACAAATCGTAATGGTACGGGATGCCATAATCCAACTCGTGTTTAAAGCCTACCTCTGTTTCTGTTGCAAAATAATGAGGCGAAGCCACCCTATCAAAAGCATTGATAATTAGCGCTTCACCATTTGATTTAGATACTTGACACACAGCCAGTTCTTCGGACGAAAAACTTTCACCTCCAGGATTCAATGCCACTACTTTGTATCGATACAAAACATCTTTTTCGATGGGCAGCGTGCATGATGTGCCTTTTATCAAGACGCCATTATCAAAACTACCATCCTCTTTACGGGTATAAACTTTGTAAGATGTAGGAAACGCCGTGGGTTCTAATTTATCGACCGATGGTTTCCAGCTTAGTTGCACCGAATCGTTCTTAAGCAAAGCAGAGAACGTGGTAATGGGCAATGGTTGCACCACATAACCTGTGCCGTACATTTCTGACAGATAACGAAGCGACGCCTTGTAAATAGCCCTTGCCACGGTAAACTGAAAAGCAGGATGATGCGCGTAACGCATATCGGCAAAATTTTGATGAGACAACAACTCGATAATCAATGAGGGAACTGCAGGGATGCGTGTTTCTACATAGCTACGATGCCAAATACCACGCGATGGCCACTCTATTTTAAAGGTAGCTTGCAAATCGGATACTAATTGTTTGAGGGCATAGTTAGCAAAATCATTGTTCGTAAGTTGGTTATACCCTGTAGGCGAAAGCGAATCGGATGTGCAAACCACCAACGTACCAATAATACTATCGGTAGTACCTACCCCCGCATCGGTATGCAAAGCCAACGACAAATCCAAAGGAATACCTACGCCTGGATAATCGGGATTCACAATCGAACCACCACTCAAATAATTGGTCCATTTGGCCCTACCATACAGGTCGTCATAATAATCGTTGTCTTTATCGGGTTTTTGATGATACAAAATACTATCGGGCGCACCAAACTGACGCAAGTAATACACTGCCGCATCCACAAAGGCTGGCAATTTATCGTCCAACACACTACATCCACCCCCTACATACACACGTGTAATATCCCAATCTTTTTTATCTGCTTGGTTATAAAAACGAACCTCAACGCTGTCCTTTATATATAGTGGATCTAAATACAGCCATGTATCTCCACCTATGGTTGTGTTTATTTGGTACGATGTAGTTACACCTCCATGCAATACATCGCACGTTAGTTTGGTAGCCTTACAGCCTGTAGGATAAGCAATGCGTACCCAATAATTGTCTGGATTTGTGATATTTCCTTTAAAAATGAGCGTATCCGAAACTTGTTGAGTCGTTGAGTCGTTGAGTCGTTTAGTTGAAAACAACTCCACCCCCTCGTTGTGCCAATCGCGTTCGCGAGGCATGTACACCTCAGCACCCGCACCTCTAAGCATCGGAAGTAAATAATTCAGCACAATTTGCGTACTGAGCATATCCTCTACCGTACCAAAAAGTGCAGGACGTTGCCAACGAATTCTGTCGTTGTTTTTGTCATAATAAAGCCCATGACTATTCCACAGAGCAATGTTTCTACCAAGCAACCCTTGCGATGGTTGCCAAGGGTTAGACAAATGCACAAGTGCAGTTTGTCCTGTCTTATAGGGCAAATATCGGCTCTTATCCACATCGCTTTTTTTACGAAGATAGTTTGGAACAAACGCCTCGATGGGATGTTTTCGGCTAACAAGACTCAACTGATATTTTTGATACGATGCAGGCAATTGCGCCTTTAGCGAATCGTAGATATCCGCCACAATGCTATCGTTCATGGGAATATTAGAAAGGTGTTCGCCCACCTCTACGATGCATTTTTTGCCATCGATGGTAATGGATTCAACCTTGTATTCGTTAATCACATTATTGATGGCAGTGGTATGGTAAGAGAATTTCTTGATGGGCAAACGACGCACTTTTTGCGGTTTGGCAAAGGCTCCTAAACCTGCCAAACACAACAACATGGTTAGTATAAAAAATCGCCTAATCATCGACTAAAAATCAAAAACCAAATGTACAATTTTTTTTGCAAACCACTAAGATATTCATTTGTTATAATGCGTACGTTGCAAAAAAAACACACATTTTGGCTAAGACAAAATACTTTCACGCCTACACCACACAATAATCTCCATACATTTATGTTATATGAATGTAACCTATCTTGTTTATACCATGAAAAACATCCTTTTTTCTGCCTTGCTATGTTTGAGCGTATTAGTAATTTCGTGCACAAGCGAACAAAACAATGCTAACTACACCTTTCAAATTCCCCGTTCGCTTATTAAAGAAGCAAAAAATACTCCAACCGTTCCTGCCTTTACCAAAAAGATAGCCGATACGGAGCTTATCTGCTACTTAGTAGATACTTGCACAGGCAAATTGGATGGTGCTCCCGTAGAAATCAACATGACAGAGATCGGGAATCCCATAGCAACCGCCAATGCTGTTTTCACCATGCAAAAAGAGAGTGTCGAAAACGACCAATTTTCCATCCAATTTCCCGAAATGGTAGGAACAACACAGGTTCAGTGCGTCATTATGACTGATTCGGTGTGGCATTCTTTTTGGTGCTTTATTGAACCAGGCAAAACCAACAAAATTTGGGTCGATCTAACCCAAACAAAAGATGAATACAACACCATCTACTCCAATAACGCTTACAATGCCCTTAACTATACTCTTAACAGCGTACCTTTTCCATATTACAGGGATCAGTTTAACATTCCCAAAGAAACTTACCTAACGACAGACCAACAAACCTTCATCGACATAATCATGCACCAGCATGATTCCGTTATGGCTTGCATTGCAAAGGACACCCTATCGGACTTTGTTCGTTCCTACTTTATAGAACATACCAAATTCAATAGTTATACCCTTATACATAACTATAACCATGTTAAGTCATACCACAGCAAAAAAGAAGTTCCAGCCGAACAAAGCATCACAGCAGAGCTATTAGCAAAGTCTTTTTCGGACTTACAATTGGATCCTACATGGCTGCTGTATCTTACAGATCCAAGTTATTATTACATTAGGAATAGTGCATGGGATTTCAAAAGTTATCCGTCTGAAATATACTCTCTAATACAGCTCATCAAACTTTGCGCCAAATTTGAACAAGAGCTATGGAAAGACGCGCCCGAAGATGCTGCTGATTTTATTGGCGACGATTTTTGCATCGCAGCCTATAAACATTACCGTGAACAATGCATACAAGCACATAGCCGTTCCAAAGGAGTTTATACAGAAGAGACTCCTAACGTTTCCATGGACAAATTATTGACTACGATAGTAGAGAAATACCCCAGAAAACCTTTGGTGGTTGATTTTTGGGGAACGGGTTGTGGACCTTGCATGTTGGATCTTCGCCAAAATGAAGCTAAAAAAGACGAACAAACCACCTACGTATACATTACTTGCGACAGATGGTCATCTACAACCGAGTGGAATAAAACCATTAACAAGGTAAAAGGACATCACTATTACGTATCCGACGATGCCTTCGACTACATGATGGAACAAGTAGGTCATAAGCAAGGAAGCATTCCCTTTAAAGTACACTACGACAACAACGGAAAGATCGTAAAAACGGTAGTAGGTTATTATCCTTCGGGCAGTGAACCTTAAAAACGAACCATGGAAGTTGTAGCTTGCATAGATTTCCTAATCTTCCTCAATAATTCCACCACCTAGTAGCAGCTCTCCACGATAAAACGCAGCGGCTTGGCCGGGAGCTATGGCTGTTAAAGGTTCGTGCAGGCAAACCAGCAAGGTGTTATCGGGCTGAAGCGTAACGGTACAGTGATTTTCTTGTTTTCGATAACGAATTTTTACAACAACATCTTCTTTACCTAATAGTTGCGATGGGTTAACCATGTTCCAATCCTTTAAACGCATCTGCGTACGCTCTAACGACTTTAAATCGCCCAGCACCACCTTGTTTTCGGTTGGCACAATTTCTTTTACAAAGACCGCTTGATTCAGGTTGATACCCAAACCTCGCCTTTGACCAACGGTATAAAATGGATAACCTTGGTGCCATGCGATAAAATTTCCATTGGCATCCACAAATTTACCCTTTTGGATAGCCTCAGTTGGAACCATATCTTTAAGAAAAGAGCGATAATCCATGGGACAGAAGCATACACCAAGGCTGTCTTTCTTATGGGCAACTTTTATAAAACCGCGCTCCTGAGCAATCTCACGAACGCACTGTTTGGTTAATCCACCCAAAGGCAAAACCATTCGCTCCAAAATATCCTGCGGCAAGCCCCACAAAAAAAACGATTGGTTTTTATCCTCGTCAACACCATTGATAATATGCCAAAAGCCGTCGATTTGTTGTTTTTGAACATAGTGACCCGTCGCCAAATAATAAATGCCCATTTCGTCGGCAATTTGACGGAGCAAAGGCCACTTTAAGTAATTGTTGCAAAGGGTGCAAGGAACAGGCGTATGCCCCGCCATATATTCACGAATAAAATAGTCGATGATAGTGGATTGAAAAATTTCACGCTGATCAGAAACAATGTGCTCTATGCCAAGTCGATGACACAACTGGCGCGCATCGTCCAAATACTCGGTGCTATCATTCTTCTCGTAGAAACGGAAGGTTACACCAACTACCTCGTATCCAGCATCTTGCAATAGCAGTGCCGCCACAGAGCTATCCGTGCCGCCACTCATACCCAACAAAACCTTTTTCTTTACTTCCATAAAACAAAGATAACAAGAAATCAACTATTCTACCGCATACTTTGATTACAATCGGCCATTTTTTTGTACATTTGCTTTATGAAAGAAGAATTATTTCCATTGGTTGATGAAAGTGGCAACGTAATTGGCACAGCCACACGCAAAGAATGCCATTCGGGCACGTTTTGGTTGCACCCTGTAGTGCACTTGCACGTTTTTAACAGCAAAGGCCAACTGTATATGCAAAAACGAGCCCTTACCAAAGATGTACAACCTGGCAAGTGGGATACCGCCGTTGGCGGTCACGTTGATGCAGGCGAAAGCATCCAAGAAGCACTCAAACGCGAGGTACGCGAAGAATTAGGCATTACCCAAGCCACCATGCTACCCCTATTTACTTACCCTTATCGTTCCACCACCGAATACGAATTGGTCAACGCCTATTACACCGTATACGATGGTCCTATCACCCCCGATATAGAAGAGGTAGCCGATGGCAAATTTTGGTCGATAGACGACATCAAAAATGCCATAGGTAAAAACATCCTTACCCCTAACTTTGAAATGGAGTTTGAAAAACTTATTGCTGCCATCCCTTTAACCATTATACACGCATGAAACTTGTAGCAGACAGCGGCTCTACTAAAACAGCCTGGGCTGTGGTAGAAAATCCTAACCACGTAATAAAAACCGATGGCATCAATCCTATTTTTATGGATAGCGATGCTATCGAAAATACGTTGCGCACCCAGTTATTGCCCAATCTTTCGCAAACTATCACCGAAGTGTATTTTTACGGAGCAGGTTGCGCAAACCAAGAAAAAAACGATGTGGTAAAACAAGCCCTACAAGCTGTATTTGGGGATATAAAGATAGAAATTGCCTCCGATTTATTGGGTGCAGCCCGCGGCTTATGCGGTCATCAAGACGGTATAGCTTGCATCCTTGGAACAGGCTCAAACTCATGCCTTTACCAAAACGGCAACATCAGTTGGAACGTACCTGCCTTAGGGTTTATCTTGGGTGATGAAGGTAGCGGCGCCGTACTAGGAAAACTGCTTATGGGCAATCTTTTTAAGAATCAATTGCCCGATGAAGTAAAAAAAGATTTTGAGCAAACATACGGTTTAGGCATGATGGATGTGATAGAAAAAGTATATCGCCAACCCCTACCCAACCGCTTTTTAGCCTCGTTTGGGCCATTTATATCCAAACATATTGCCGTACCAGAAGTTTACAATATGGTATATGGTGCACTAGAAAGTTTCATTGTACGCAACGTAAAACAATATCCATACAGCACCTTACCCGTTTATTTTACAGGCTCTATTGCCTATTATTTTGCCGATATTTTGCACAATTTAGCCAGCAAACATCAGTTTTGCATAGGCCGTATAGAAAAAGACCCACTTCAGGGGTTGGTGGACTTTCATTTAAAAGAGAGTTGATCCCTCGCCCGCTGCGCGGGGCGATGAACATTAAAATCTCTTTCAGGGATTTTTTCGCAACTATCGTTGCTCAAAGAGAGGAATTACGTCGTTGCACTCCGTGATCCCTTCCTCTGCCACGGGCGTCCCTGCAAATAAATTAAAAATAAGAGGTTATATACTTTGTATATTTACTTTTTTGTCTGACTTGTCGCATACAAACAAATTTGTTGCTCCATTCAGACAAAAAAAAGACAGCAACTTGAGTTGCTGTCTCTTATTTTTAATTTATTTGCGGAAAGAGAGGGATTCGAACCCCCGGTACAGTTACCCGTACACCGCATTTCGAGTGCGGCCCATTCGACCACTCTGGCATCTTTCCAAAAGCGATGCAAAGGTAAATAAAATAATTGATAAATGAGAAAGAAGAAAAAAAGAATTTTAAAAATATTTTTTTCTACTTTTGTTATTCATATAATCAACCATACCGTTTATGAACTACACCGGACTTATCATTGGCGCAGCCACCTTTTTAATCATAGGACTATTCCACCCCATTGTTATAAAAGCCGAATACCATTTTGGTACCAAATGTTGGTGGGTTTTTGCCCTAGCTGGCATTTTATTTGTTGCAGCATCACTTTGGGTTGACTCATTTATTTGGTCAACACTTTTAGGCGTAATAGCCTTTTCGTCGTTTTGGAGCATATTAGAATTATTCGAACAAAAGAAACGCGTCGAAAAAGGTTGGTTTCCTAAGAAATCGGTGAAGCGTTGATTTTAATGACTAATCGGTGAATCGGCGACGAATTGATGAACGAATGTGAATAATCGACTAATCGAATTTTGACCTTCGACTTTGGATTTTTGACTTTAGTCGTTGAGGCGGTGATGCAATGCGATTTTGGAGCACGGACGCACGACCGTGCGTCCCTACTTGTGACTTTAAAAAAAATCTACTTTCTCCTTTCTCAACTATCAACTTTTTACTAAATTTGCGTACTTATATCAAATTAAACATACATTATGGCAGTTATTAAACCTTTTAAGGGCATTCGCCCTCCCAAAGCACTTGTAGAACAAGTTGCTTCTCGTCCTTACGACGTATTAAACTCTGAAGAAGCTCGCGCCGAAGCAGAAGGTAACGAAAAATCGTTGTATCACATCATCAAACCAGAAATTGACTTTCCTGTAGGCACCGACGAACACGATCCTGCCGTATATACCAAAGCCGCCGAAAACTTCCAAAAATTCCAAGACAACGGCTGGTTAGTACAAGACAACAAAGAAAACTACTACGTATATGCACAAACCATGAATGGCAAAACCCAATATGGTTTGGTAGTTTGTGCTGCCGTAGAAGATTATATGACCGGTAACATCAAAAAACACGAGCTTACCCGTCGCGACAAAGAAGAAGACCGCATGAAACACGTGCGCGTTAACAACGCCAACATCGAGCCCGTATTCTTTGCTTACCCACACCAAGACGAATTAGACGCTATTGTAGCCGAGGTTACCAGCGAACCAGCCGAATACGACTTTGTTGCACCCGATGGTTTTGGTCACCACTTCTGGGTAATTGACAACGAAGCTACCATTTCTCGCATCACCGAACTATTTGCCGCTATTCCTTCTATGTACATTGCCGATGGTCACCATCGTAGTGCTGCAGCTGCTTTGGTAGGCGATGAAAAACGCAGACAAAACCCCAACCACCAAGGCGACGAAGAATACAACTATTTCTTGGCAGTTTGTTTCCCCGACAACCAACTTAACATCATCGACTACAACCGTGTAGTAAAAGACTTAAACGGACTTTCTGACGAAGCATTCCTAAAAGCGTTAGAAGCCAACTTTGATGTAAAAGAAATGGGCACAGAAATTTACAAACCCAATGCGCTTCACAATTTCTCGCTATACTTAAGCGGCAAATGGTATTCACTAACCGCAAAAGAAGGCACCTACAACGACAACGACCCCATTGGTGTACTAGACGTAACCATCTCGTCGAACCTTATTTTGGACGAAATTTTGGGAATCAAAGACCTTCGTAGCGACAAACGCATCGACTTCGTTGGCGGTATCCGCGGCTTGGGCGAATTGAAAAAACGCGTTGACAGCGGCGAAATGAAAGTTGCCTTGGCATTATACCCAGTTTCAATGAAACAATTAATTGACATTGCCGATACCGGTAACATCATGCCTCCTAAAACCACCTGGTTCGAGCCTAAATTGCGTTCTGGATTAGTAATCCACAAATTAGTATAATTCGTCTAAAGTTGCGATTAAGTGAGCGCAGAAGCAAAGATTACTTTGATTATGCCGAACGTGAGCAACATGAGCGAAGCGAACTAAACGACTAAACAACTAAACGACTAAACACAAAAATATGAAAAGCAATGGTTTAGTATCCATTACCGATTACAGCAAAGACGATATTTTGCGTATTTTGGATTTGGCCGAACAATTTGAAAAAAATCCCAACCCTCGCTTGTTGGAAGGCAAATTGGTTGCGACCTTGTTTTTTGAGCCTTCTACCCGTACCCGCCTAAGCTTTGAAACTGCCGTAAACCGATTAGGCGGTAGGGTTATCGGCTTCTCTGATGCAGCCACATCCAGTTCGTCCAAAGGCGAAAGCCTAAAAGACACCATAAAAATGGTAAGCAACTACGTGGACCTTATTATTATGCGCCACCCAGTTGAAGGCGCTGCACGCTACGCATCGGAGGTAGCTGGAGTGCCTGTTATCAATGCTGGTGACGGTGCCAATCAGCACCCCACTCAAACCATGTTGGATTTATATTCCATCAAAAAAACACAAGGCAAACTAACCGACCTTACCATCAGCATGGTGGGCGATTTAAAATACGGTCGTACCGTGCACTCGCTTTTAATGGCAATGCGTTACTTTAATCCTCGATACAACTTTGTATCGCCTCCCGAATTACGCATTCCCGAACAATACCGTGCATTCTGCAAAGAAAACTGCATTGAATACCACGAATACGAAGACATGAATCGTATTTTGAACGAATCGGATATTTTGTATATGACACGTGTACAACAAGAGCGTTTTACCGACCCTGTTGAATACGAAAAAGTACGCAACACCTATTCGCTTCACAATGCCATGTTAGAGGGAACCAAGGATAATTTGCGCATTTTGCATCCACTTCCACGCATTACCGAAATTGCCGAAGATGTGGACAGCAACCCCAAAGCCTATTATTTTGAACAGGCTAAAAATGGCGTTTATGCGCGTCAAGCCGTTATCTGTTCTATCCTAGGTTTGGTATAGTCCATCGATTTCGATTAGTCAATAAAATATGAAAGCAAGTAATACAGAACTCATTGTACGTGCATTAGAAAACGGCACCGTCATAGACCACATTCCATCCAATCGCTTGTTTAAAGTGGTTAGTTTGTTACATTTAGACGAAACAACAGACCAAATTACCATTGGCAACAACTTACGCAGCGAAAAGTTAGGCACGAAAGGTGTTTTAAAAATTGCTGATAGATATTTGCAACCCGAAGAATTGAACAAACTGGCTATTTTAGCACCCAACGCCCATATTAACATCATCAAAGATTTCCAGGTAGTAGAAAAAGTTAGACTTTCTATGCCTGATGATATTGTCGATGTACTACAATGCGTAAATCCTATGTGCGTAACCAACAAAGAACACGTTACCACTCGATTCCATTTGATTGATGCCGAAAAAGGATTGGTAAAATGCCACTACTGCGAACGAGTTATTAACCGCGAAGATTGTATCATAAAATGAGCAAAGTAAACTGGAAACCAGGTACACTTATCTATCCCTTACCTGCCCTTATGGTAAGATGTGGCGGAAAACCCGAAGATTATAATATTCTAACCGTTAGTTGGACAGGGACCATTTGCTCCGATCCTGCTATGTGTTATATTTCGGTACGCAAATCGCGCCACTCGTACGACATCATCAAAAACAGCGGTTGCTTTGTACTCAATTTAACCACCGAAGCATTGGCATACGCCACCGATTGGTGCGGCGTTAAATCGGGCAAAGACTACAATAAATTTTCAGAAATGAAACTAACCGCTGCGCCAGCCCAATGCGTTAAAGCCCCCATTATTGTAGAATCGCCCCTAAACATCGAATGCGAAGTTGTCGAGATAAAAGAGTTAGGCACACACGATATGTTTATCGCCAAAGTGGTTAACATACAAGCTGATACAAAATACATCGACCCCAAAACTGATGCTTTTGATTTAGAAGCCGCTAAACTTTTGGCATATAGTCACGGTCAATACTATCAGTTAGGAAACCGTATCGGCAAGTTTGGATGGTCGGTACAAAAAAAGAAATAACATGAAGAAACTTGGATTTATAGCCCTCTTGTGTTGGTTTTGCATTTGCACCTATGCAGCAGTCGATGCGACAGCAGTTGCTTTATTAGACAAAACCTCCAACATTTACAAGCAATCTACAGGCACCGAATTAACCCTAAAGATTAGCATTGACGATGCACAAAGCGGGCAAAGTCAGACGGTAAACGGAACACTCAAAACACGCGACAAGCGTTTTGTTTTATCCACATCGTTTGCAACTATGAATTTTGATGGAAAAACGTTGTACATCTACCAACCCGATGTAAACGAAATAACCATCAGCCAACCTGCAACCGAAGAATTGGATGATATTGACCCGACACAGATTATTACTACATACAATAGCGGTTTTCAGATTCCAGCACCCGAGTATAGCCAAGAAAACGGCAAAGAAATTGCTACCGTCAACCTATTTCCAGAAGACAGGAACGAGGATTATTTCAAGTTATCCATCAAAATAGACACCCAAACCTATTGCCCCATTCAAATTAGCACACACGGCAAAAACGGTATGGTAAACACCATCGATATCATCAACCTTAAAACCAATCAAAATTTTAGCGACAAGGAACTTGATTTTAACTTAAAAGATTATCCGAAAGCGCAAATAATAGACATACGTTAATACCATGGAACAAAACATTTTAAACTGCCTTATATTGGGTTCGGGTCCTGCCGGACTAACTGCTGCAATTTACGCATCGCGCGCTGGTCTTAACCCTGTAGTGTACGAAGGTATCCAACCTGGCGGACAACTTACCACTACAACCGAAATTGAGAACTTTCCTGGTTATCCACAAGGTACAACTGGCGTACAAATGATGGACGATTTGCGCCAACAAGCCTTGCGTTTTGGCGCTGACATTCGTTGGGGCATTGCTACCGAAGTTGACTTTTCTGAAAAGCCCTACAAAGTAACCATTGATGGCACAACCACCCTTTTGGCGCATACTATTATCATTGCAACAGGGGCATCTGCCAAATACCTTGGATTAGAGGACGAAGCCAAATACGCAGGTTCTGGCGTTTCGGCATGCGCAACTTGCGACGGGTTCTTTTACAGAAAGAAAGTAGTAGCCGTCGTAGGCGGTGGTGATACAGCTTGCGAAGAGGCCATGTACCTATCTTCGCTTTGTAAACACGTTTATTTAATTGTGCGCCGTGATGTTTTGCGTGCGTCGCAAGTAATGCAAGACCGTGTTAAAAACAAAGAAAATATTACTATTTTATACAAGCACCAAACCGTAGGTCTTACGGGCGATGGTGTTGTAGAAGGTGCTAATTTAGTAAAAAACAAAGGCGAAGAAAACGAAGAACAAGTTCACATCGACATTGACGGTTTCTTCTTGGCTATTGGTCATCAACCCAACTCAAAAATCTTTAAACCATACATTGATATGGACGAAGTGGGTTACATCAAAACCCAAGGTTCGTCGCCCAAAACAAACATCGAAGGTATATTTGCTGCTGGCGACGTAGCTGACCCCACCTATCGCCAAGCCATCACCTCGGCAGGCAGTGGTTGCAAAGCTGCCATCGAAGCCGAACGCTACCTGATGACTATCGCTTGTCACTAGTCCCAAGTCACTTGATATTATATGTTTTAAATCGTTGAATCGTAAGATTGTATAAGAACAACTCTACGATTCAACGATTTTTCATTTTGCACTCACTTAATCGCACAAAAATTATTCGGACTTCGTCCTCATGAAATTTTTCGTGACTCGGCATAATCGCAACATTATTCGCTGCGCTCATGAAGTTGCTCACGCTCGGCAAAAACAAAACTTTACTCAATGCTTCGCATTTCGTGTTTTTTGGCATCGCTTCGGCATAATCCAAACAAGTTTGGCTTCTGCACTCACCTCGCACAAAAAATCTCCTTTCTCCTTTCTCAATTCTCCTTTATATTTTGTACCTTTGCACCCTCTTTTCAAGAATTTAGTTTTTATCAACATATTTTATGAAAAATAAATTCGTTTTTCAGCCTACCTTTTTTAAATGTTTAAAAGGTTATAACGGCAAGCAATTTAGCACCGACCTTATGGCTGGTATCATTGTAGGTATCGTTGCCATACCCTTAGCTATTGCTTTTGGTATTGCCTCGGGCGTTGGTCCAACCGAAGGTTTGGTTACTGCTATCATCGCAGGTTTTCTAATTTCGCTATTAGGTGGAACAAAAGTGCAAATTGGTGGTCCTACGGGTGCATTTATCGTAATTATTTACGGTATCATTCAGCAACACGGACTAACTGGACTGATGATTGCCACCATTATGGCAGGTATTATGCTCATCTTAATGGGGGTATTCAAGTTAGGTACCATCATTAAATTTGTACCTTACCCTGTCATTGTAGGTTTTACGGGGGGTATTGCTCTTACCATTTTCTCCACCCAAATGAACGATTTCTTTGGATTGGGTATAACCGAAGTTCCTGCAGACTTCTTGCACAAATGGTGGTGCTACATCCAACATACGGGCGACATTAACTGGTGGTCGTTTGGCATTGCCCTTATGAGCTTACTCATCATTATTTTTACACCAAAAATCTCGTCAAAAGTTCCTGGATCGTTAGTTGCCATTATCGTAGCCACCTTAGCAGTTTGGTTGCTTGACGAATTTACCGCCATCGAAGGAGTAAAAAGCATCAGCACCATTGGCGATTTGTACACCTTGCCTCAAGGCATGCCTGCACCTACCCTTCCTGAATTAAGTCTAAAAGAAGGTGAAACCATATTAGGTGTCGTACAATCATTATTCCCTGCAGCATTTACCATCGCTATTTTAGGAGCCATCGAATCGTTGCTTTCTGCCATGGTGGTTGATGGTGTAATAGGCGACAAACACGACTCTAACACGGAGTTAATTGGCCAAGGTATCGCCAACGTAGTAGTACCATTCTTTGGTGGTATTCCTGCCACGGGTGCTATTGCACGTACCATGACCAACATCAACAACGGTGGTAGAACCCCTGTTGCTGGCATTATCCATGCGGTTGTATTGCTATTGGTATTGTTATTCTTAGGTCAATTAGTAGGTATGATTCCTATGCCTTGCTTGGCTGCTGTACTTGTAATGGTAGCTTACAACATGAGCGGTTGGAAAACCTTTGTTTCACTAGCCAAAAATCCAAAATCAGACTTTGCGGTGCTTATTACCACCTTTGTACTTACCGTGGTGTTCGACCTTACTATCGCTATCGAAATTGGCTTGTTAATGGCAGTTGTATTATTCTTAAAACGTACTACCGAGGCTGTTTCTATCAAGGTATTCCAAAAAGAAATCGACCCCAATGCCGAAACTGATGTTCAACTACACGAAGAAAAATTGAACATTCCAGAAGGTACCGAAGTATATGAAATTGATGGTCCTTACTTCTTTGGTATTGCCAATAAATTTGACGATTTAATGCATAGTTTGGGCGATAAACCCAAAGTACGTATTATCCGTATGCGTAAAGTTCCATTTATCGACTCGACGGGTATTCACAACTTGGAATCGTTGTGCCATCAGTCTAAACGCGAAGGCATTCAATTGGTGCTATCGGGCGTTAAAGACAATGTAAAAAAGACCCTTAAAAAAGCTGGTTTCAACAAAGTTTTGAGCGATGAATATATCTGCTCAAACATCAACGAAGCACTTAATAAAGCGGCAGAACTTTGTAAATAAAAAAATAATCACTCGTTGTTAGTCACTTGTCATTTGTCTGTTATATAACAACAAGCGACAAGTGACTTTTTTACAAGCTACAAGATGTTTCCAAACATAGAAATCCAAACCACTGCAGACGGTAGTAGTACACTATATCGCCCCGACATGGACGAACACTACCACTCCACCAACGGAGCGGTAACCGAAGCGTTGCACGTGTACATTCAAACAGGGCTTTATGCTTTGCCCACACAACCTATTTCGGTGTTGGAAATTGGATTTGGAACAGGTCTTAATGCTATTTTAACCTGGTTAGAGGCCGAAAAAAACAAGCAACCCATTCGCTACAAAACGGTAGAACGTTTCCCCTTATCGAACAGTATTACCCAGCAACTCAACTACCAACTACCGGCAGAAGCATCCCCTAAATTTGAGCAACTGCACGCTTGCGAGTGGAACAAAGCAGTAGCATTAAGCCCCTATTTTACCCTTCAAAAATTACACACCGACTTAACCACCCAACAGTGGCAAGAAACCTTTGATGTCATTTATTTTGATGCGTTTGCTCCCGATAAGCAACCCGAGATGTGGACCGAAGAAATTTTTAAACGCATCTACCAAAAAACAAACCCCGGCGGTGTACTGGTTACGTACTGCGCCAAGGGTGTTATAAGAAGAATGCTACAAAGCGTAGGTTTTACTACCGAACGCCTACCCGGCCCTCCCGGAAAACGCGAAATGCTCCGTGCTAAAAGAATTGAATAAGATTTTTTTATATCTTTGCAAAGTAATCGCGTCATGTGATATACATCAACACATCATTTATCTTAATTCTTAATTACATGAAAAATTTTTCCTATTTATTTTATCTTATTGTTCATCTTATAGAAGTAAAAAAAGTACCTTCGTTGTTGTATTATCATACAACTTTTAATATCTTTGCTCTATGAAAAAGATAATCGCCTTTAAACGGTACTATACCGATTTTATGGGTGAATTATCTACCATGGAGAGAGCAAAAATAATGCGTGCATTATTATTGTTTGAAACAGAAGATAAAATTCCCCATCACTATATTAAATATTTGCGTGATGACATATATGAATTTAGGGTTACTTTTGGCAACAACGAATATAGATTGCTATTTATTTATGACAACAACACCATTGTCGTACTGCTGAATTGTTTTAAAAAGAAATCGCAAAAAACACCCCAAAAAGAGATAAACAAAGCAATACGTTTAAAAGAGGAATATTATGAACAAAAAGAACGAAATATACGATATTAGTGCGGAATTAACCAAAGAATTTGGCGAGGTAGGAAGTAAGAAAAGAGACAATGCCATAGAAAAAGCATGGGATGAATACAATGCTCAAATATTGCTAGATGCCCGCAAAAAAGCCCATTTAACACAAGCAGAATTAGCCTCTCGTATTGGAGCTGACAAGAGCTATATATCTCGTATAGAGAGAGGAATTACCACACCCACCGTTGCAACCTTATACAAGATTGCTGCCGCCATGGGATTTAAAGTAGAATTACGTCCTATCTAAATAAAACCTCGGTCCTTTAACTTGTCTATAGGATCGAGGTTTTACTATTTTGCAGTACAAGAAATACAAGCCGAACGAAGTTTTATCGATTATCAACCTTTTCGGGATTCATATCATGGTTTTGTAAGCGATACATCGCCATGATTTCGTATTTTGTACCTTCTTTACCGTAGTTGCAATAAGGGTCGATGCTGATGCCGCCACGAGGCATAAATTTACCCCACACTTCGATGTATTTAGGATCTAGCAATTTAATCAAATCCTTCATGATGATGTTCACGCAATCTTCGTGAAAATCGCCACGATTTCTAAACCCAAATAAATACAGTTTAAGCGACTTGCTTTCTACCATTTTTTTATCGGGCATATAGCTGATGTAAATGGTAGCAAAATCGGGTTGTCCGGTAATGGGACATAAACTGGTAAATTCAGGACAGTTGAATTTTACAAAGTAGTCGTTTTCGGGATGTTTGTTCTCGAAAAATTCCAATACCTCTGGGCAATAATCGGTTGGGTATTTGGTGTTTTTATTTCCTAATTGAGTAAGAGACATATTCGGTGATTTGGTGATTCGGTGATTCGGTGAATCGTTTATTCAATGCTTCGCATTTCATCGATTTAACGTTGCGAAGCAACAAATGACAAGTGACTAACGACTCGCAACATATTTGTTTAATCCATTGCGGCGAAGGGTGCAAGCGGGACAATGTCCACAGCCATCGCCTATTATTCCATTATAACAGGTTAAAGTTTGAGTGCGTATGTAATCAAGGCGACCCATTTGGTCTGCCAACTCCCATGTTTGGGCTTTATCCAACCACATCAGTGGCGTATGGATAACGTATTGGTAATCCATCGATAAGTTCAAGGTTACATTCAGCGATTGGATAAACACGTTTCTACAATCAGGATAGCCACTGAAATCAGTTTCGCACACACCCGTTACCAAATGGCGTATATTTTTGGTTTTAGCCAAAATAGCTGCAAAAGTTAAGAACAACATATTTCTGCCTTCTACCAAACTATTAGGAGTAGTTTGACCATCAGGGATAGACTCATCAACAGGAATATCGCTTCGGGTTAACGAATTAGGTGCCAATTGGTTAAGCAGAGCCATATCCAAAACATGATGCTCCACGCCTAATTCGGCAGTAATGGCACGTGCACACTGAATTTCGGCAACATGACGTTGACCATAATCGAACGTAACGGCTACTACGCGTTTAAACCGCTCCATAGCCCAAAAAAGACAAGTGGTAGAATCTTGTCCACCACTAAATATAACCAATGCTTCTTCGTCTTTTAACATATTATTCAAAAGCACCCATTTTAAGGGCATTGATTTCTGACTCGGTTAAAAAACGCCATCTACCACGTGGCAAATTGTATTTGGTAAGACCTGCAAAATATACACGGTCTAATTTTTCGACAGTATAGCCAAGGTGTTCAAACATACGGCGCACAATGCGGTTTCTGCCCGAATGGATTTCGATGCCTACTTCCATGCGCTTAGTATCTTTAACGTATTCTAATTCATCGGCTTGGATAAAACCGTCTTCTAAATGAATACCTTCTTTGAGTTTATCAAAATCTTCTACCGCCAAAGGTTTATCGAGCGTTACTTGGTAGATTTTCTTTTTCTCAAAACGAGGGTGCGTTAGTTTTTCGGTCATTTCGCCGTCGTTGGTAAGCAATAACACACCTGTAGTGTTACGGTCTAAACGACCTACGGGATATACACGTTCCACACCTGCGCCACGAATTAAGTCTATCACGGTCATTCTGCCGCGTGGATCGGATACGGTAGTAACCGTATTTTTAGGTTTGTTTAGTAGGATGTAAACCTTCTTTTCGGACTGAATAAGCTGGTTATGAAACATCACCTTATCGGTGTGTTTTACACGGGTACCTAATTCTGTAACTACTTGACCATTAACGGTTACAACGCCTGCCTGAATAAAGACATCTGCCTCACGACGCGAACATATACCCGCATTGGCTAAGCAACGATTCAAACGAATGGTACCATCGTTCTCTTCTTTTTTTACAGGTTTAGGACCCCTGTTAGGTTTTGCAAAAGGACGAGCCGACTCGTTTTTTGCATAGGGTTTAGGAGTATTTTTGGACGATGCTGCTTTTTGGAAATTCTTTTTAGGGGCGGCATCATCACGACGGCTGGGTTTTCCTTTTGCAAAGGAATCATTAGTTTTGCGCATCATTGTTAAGTTGTTTTTCTAATTCTACAATTTTTTGATATAACGATTGTTTGTCTTCTTTTAATTTTTGGATGGTTTCCTCCATTTGTGCTACCAATGGATTGGAACTTTTGGCACCTTTGGATAAGAAAGAAATGTTATTTTCGCGAGTAGCAATTTCTTGTTTAATTTTATCGTACTGACGCATCAACTTATCGTGCTCTTTGCGTAATGAAAGCGATGATTTTGCTTCTTTGATAGCTGCCTTTCGATTTGCTTTTTCTTGCTTAAGAGCATCCTTTTTAGCATCAAAAAAGGCATCACAAGCCGTAACAAATCGTTTCCATACAGCATCCGAAGCCTTATGAGGCACCGCACCTATGGTCTTCCACTCTTTTTGCAATGCCACTAACTTTTGAGTAGTTGCATTCCAATCTGTACTATCCTTTAAAGCTTCTGCTTGTGCGCACAATTCGCGCTTTTTAGCCAAATTAGCCGATAGCAACTCTTTGTTTTGTTTATAGAATGTACTTTTTGTTTCGAACAATGCATCGCAGGCATTTCTAAAACGTTCGTAAATAGCCACATTGTTTTTCTTGGGAGCAAAACCAATCTTCTTCCACTCTTCTTGCCACTGCAATACCTGATTGGTTATTTCATCCCATTGTTTATAACTACGCACAACCGACAAATCAATAGCCTCGATGGCTTCACAAAGAGCCTCTTTCTTGCTTAGGTTTTCTGTCTCTTGCGCTTTTCGATCTTGATAATAAGCGGCATGTTTTTTATTGATAGCATCCGAAGCGGCTTTAAAACGTTCCCACACGATTTCGCGATACTCACGCATAACAGGACCTAATTCGCGCCATTCGTTGTGCAACACTTGCAATTTTTGAAATGCCACATTTAAATGAGGTTCTTCTATCAATTTTTCTGCCAATTCACACAAACGTTCTTTGGCTTCTAAATTCTTTTTAAAGTCATAATCGCGCAACTCGTTGTTGATTTTTACTAAATCATAAAACTGCTCGTTGTAGGTTTGGTACGCTTTAACCAACGATGCGTATTTGCTTTGTGCCACTTCGCCTGCTTCTCGCCATGCTTGTTGCAACTGACGCACCAAAGGAAAATTCTGTTCTACTCCATTTTCTTCGGCTTGTTCCACAATTTTTTTTAGTCTATCCAACAAGTCTTTTTTACGCTGATAAGCTTTTTCTTGTTCTTCTTCTTTTTGTTGAATTTCGGCTGCACGTTTTGTTTTAGACTCCTCTAAAAGTTCTTTTACCACAGCTTCTTGTGGCAATTCCAAGGCAAAATCTTGTAGATCATTGCCAGCTTCTACCCACGATGCACGTGCATTTTCTACCAGTTGTTCTTTGGTCTTGTAGAATAAATTTTTTAAACGAGTTACTTCCAAACGGGCATTATTGCCTTTTATCTCTTCGGATAATTGCGCTACAATCTGTTCGATTGTCAAAGTAGTTTCCACTTCCATGTTTTGCAGTTTATTTCGGTTGCACCATGCAAATATACAATTTTCATTGAGAATTCAGCCATGTTTTGATAAAATTATTGGCGATACAGCGTACCAATGAGCAGTTTCGTACAACAAGCACTAAGCTACATAGGGCATTCGATAATTTTACCCTTAATTATTTCGGTAATCCACAAAAAATGCGTAATATTGTGCTCATTTTGCAATAGTGCATTCGATTAAATCAATTAAAAGACAATGAAAGTATTGAAATTCGGCGGAACATCCGTAGGTTCCGTAGAAAACATTCAAAGAGTGAAGGAAATTGTTGCAGCTGTTTCAGAGCCTGCAGTAGTAGTTGTATCTGCCGTGGGAGGCATAACCGACAAACTTATCGCCACCACCCAGCAAGCAGTAAACGGAACTACCACCTACACTACCCAACTCGATACCATTGCACAAATTCACCATAACATCATTGCAGGTGTTGTTCCTGCAGCCATGCAAGCAGAAGTTACCGAAAAAGTAGATACACTTTTAGCCGAAATCAGCACCATCCTTACCAGCATCGAAGGCATCGAAAACCTATCGAGCAAAGACATGGATTTGGTGGTTAGTTATGGAGAACGCATGTCGTCCATCATCATGGCGGCCGTTTTGAACGCCCAATGGTGGAACAGCTTGGATTTAATTAAAACACAACAAGGTGCTCATAAAAACGTATTAGATCAAGCTACTACCTATGCTTTGCTTCAAAACAAAAAAGACAACCTTGCACCAGTAACGGTAATGGGAGGTTTTATTTCGACCGATAGTCAAAGTGGCGAAGTTAGCAATTTGGGACGTGGCGGTTCTGACTATACTGCTGCCATTGTTGCTGCTGCTTTGGGTGCATCTGTTTTGGAAATTTGGACCGATGTGGACGGTTTCCTAACCGCCGACCCTCGTTTGGTTAAAAATGCCTATACTATCGACGAGCTATCGTATATCGAAGCTGTTGAATTATCTAACTTTGGAGCAAAAGTGATTTATCCTCCAACCATTTATCCTGTGTACGAAAAAAACATTCCTATCATGATAAAAAATACTTGTAACCCAACATTCAAAGGAACAAAAATATCGCATTTGCATGGTGCAGAAGGCAAAGCTATCAAAGGAATCTCATCGATTAACGATACTTGTTTGATTACCTTGCAAGGCATGGGAATGGTGGGCGTATCGGGCATTAGCTCGCGTACCTTTAAAGCATTAGCAGACGAAGGCATCAGCGTATTCTTAATTTCGCAAGCCTCGTCCGAAAACTCAACTACTTTTGCCATTAAGAACACCGAAGCAGATGCTGCCATTAAAGCATTGAACGTTGCTTTCAAAAACGAATTGGAACGTGGCGACATCGCATCCATCACCCCTATGAAAGATTTAGCAACCGTAGCTATTGTAGGCGAAAACATGCGTGCTCATACGGGTTTGGCTGGTAAATTGTTCGACACCTTGGGTCGTAGCGGTATCAACATCATCGCCTGCGCACAAGGAGCAAGCGAAACCAACATTTCGTTTGTTATCAAAAAAGAAAGCTTAACCAAAGCATTGAACGTATTGCACGATTCATTCTTCTTGGCTGATTATCAAGCTTTGAACATCTTCTTGGTGGGTACGGGTACTGTTGGCGGAAGTTTGTTAGAACAAATTGCCCACCAACAAGATAAAATCATGAAACAAAACAGCGTTAAATTAAACGTTGTGGGTATTACGGATATCAATGGTTCTGTCTTTGACGAAGAAGGCATCGACCTAACCAACTACCAAGCCATCATCAAAGAAAAAGGTCAACCCACCACACCCGAAGAAATTAAAAACAAGATTATCGAAATGAACTTGTTTAATTCGGTGTTTGTGGATTGTACCGCAAGTGCTGCCATTGCCGCTTTGTATGCCGATTTATTAAAACACAACGTATCGGTAGTAGCAGCTAATAAGATTGCAGCATCGGGTCCTTATCCTTTGTACGAAGAGCTTAAAAATACAGCACGCAAAAAAGGCATCAAATACCTATTTGAAACCAACGTAGGTGCAGGCTTGCCCATTATCAACACCATGAATAGCTTGATAAACAGTGGCGACCGCATTTTAAAAATAGAAGCTGTACTTTCGGGTACCCTAAACTATATTTTCAACACCATCAGTGCCGAAATTCCTTTCTCTAAAACCATTGAGATGGCAAAAGAAGCACGTTTTGCAGAGCCCGATCCTCGTATCGACTTAAGCGGAACCGATGTTATTCGCAAATTGGTTATTTTGGCACGCGAGGCTGGCTACAAAGTAGAACAAGCCGATGTCAAGAAAAACCTATTTGTACCCAACAAATATTTTGAAGGTTCGTTGGAAGATTTCTGGAAAACCATTTCGGAATTGGACGACGAATTTGAAGCAAAACGCCAACAATTGGCAGCCGAAAACAAGAAATACCGTTTTGTCGCTACCATGAAAGAAGGTGTTTGTGAGGTAGGTTTGCAAGCTGTTGACAGCACACATCCTTTCTACGATTTGGAAGGTAGCAACAACATCGTTACCATCCAGACCGAACGTTATTTTAACGACCCTATGATTATCAAAGGATACGGTGCTGGAGCAAGTGTAACCGCTGCTGGTGTATTTGGTGACATCATGAGCATTGCCAACATCCGTTAATATGCGAATTTATCTTGTCCTACTGCTTATTTGCTTGTGCATGGCTTGCCGAGAAAAGAATCCACAGATTCCTGCCAACAAGCCTGCCAGCGAACATAGTTCGCAAAACGAACTATTAGCCTACAACAAGGCTTGTTTGCAAGCAGAAATGGATGAGATAAATGCATTTTTGCAGACAAACAATCAATTTGTCGCTTGCGACGATGGTTGGTGGATTCGATACCTTAGCAAAGAAAGTGGAGAGAACATCAAACCCATGCAACAAGTAACGTTACGTTATTCGGTAGCGCGTTTAGATGGAACAGTTTGTTACTCCTCTGATACAGATGGAGATAAAACTCTTGTTGTAGGCAAAAGACAATGGTTACAAGGCATGGACCTACTACTCCCCACCCTTACCGTAGGCAGCGAGGTAGAAGTGATACTTCCATCGCGTATGGCATACGGATTACGTGGAAAGGATAATTGCATCGGATCGTATTGTCCCTTGCTGTGTCACATCAAAATTCTTCAATAATGCAACTATGACAAAGATTCAAACCATATTTATTGCTCTTGCTATCCTTACACTTGCTTTTGTATCGTGTAAGAACGATTCTTATGCCGAAAAACGGAAAGCAGAACAACGTAAATGGCAGGTATACAAAGAAGCCAAGAATTTAGAAATATCCTCCGACTCGGCTTATTGTTTTGGTCACACCTGTCCTTGGCCCGAAAATTTGTATTTCCAAACGTATCGTGGAGCATACATTCGTTTAATTGAGGATGACACTACCAAGCGACAAGCTAAAGAAGGTCAAGAAGTTGTTCTACGTTTTTGTTCGTACGATTTAGATGATAACCTTCAAATAGACAACCACGACCACAACATCTACCGAGATGGGTTTAATTTTGTCTATACACCAGGCACCGAAGATCCATCGGTGGGCATTGCCTTTACAGATGCAGTTGCGTGCATCCACCACGGAAGCAAATTCGAACTCATCATCGACTCCAAATTAGGCATTAGCGAACAAATGGAAGCCGTAGTAACCCTACGCATTGATGTTGACGAAACAACGATTAGAAATCAATAATTATACTATGACACTGATAAAATCAATTTCGGGCATTCGCGGTACCATTGGCGGTAGCGTAAGCGAAGGTTTAAGCCCTGTAGATGTTGTAAAATTTACAGCAGCCTATGCTACCCAAATTCGTAAAACAACCACCATCAACACCAACAAAATTGTAGTTGGCAGGGATGCACGTATGTCGGGTGCCATGGTAGAAAAATTAGTAGTAGGTACGCTGATGGGCATGGGATTCGATGTTGTAAACATTGGACTTGCCTCTACCCCAACCACCGAATTGGCAGTGACTGGCTTGAAGGCAGCAGGTGGTATCATTCTCACCGCCAGCCACAACCCAAAACAATGGAACGCCCTCAAACTCCTCAACGAGAAAGGTGAGTTCCTCAATGATGTAGAAGGCAAAGAAGTGTTGGCTATCGCTGAAGCTGAAGACTTCAACTTTGCTGAAGTAGACGACTTGGGCAAAATCACCCGTCGTGACTACCTCGAGGATCACGTTCGCGATGTGA
>CALDQH010000064.1 GCA_937911935.1 uncultured Bacteroidales bacterium
AAAAACATCTTTAAACGTGTCGCAAGCTATCACCTCGATTTCTTCTCCCTGAAAATAATTGCGTGCAGCTATATCGTGAAATGAGCCCGCAATACCTTGAATAGCAACTTTACGTTTCATGTTTTTTTTGTTTAGTGAATAAAAAAAATCCCGTTCATCAGAACGGGATTCAATATATTGAGCATTTATGTTTTAGTTCGTTTACATACATCAAAACCCGTTCTACTTTGTGCTAAAGTAAAAAAAGTAAAAGAAGTATGTAAAAAATTGTCTCATCGATTTTATAATGCCGCTTTATACGGCTTTGACACTGCAAATGTAAATGCTTTTTTTCAAAATGCAATGTTTTCTGCCATTTTTTTACAATTTATTATTTGGGTAGGATCTGTAAGTAGCAATAAACAACGTCCGAATTTTCGATTGTTTTTACCAAGTAAACGACTTGATCTTTGTAGGTATCAGGCGCATTCGCAGTTAATTGCAATTTGCCCTCAGCGATGCATTTACCCACCAGAGCACGCTGTTCTTTCGATGATGCATTGTAGTTTTCGCCCACTATAGCCGCTGCAGCCACCTCTTCTTGGGTAGGTTCTACATTCCAAATGGCACGCACTGCACCCATCTGAAACTTTTTGGTAAAGCTTCTATAATTGTATAGGGCATGATACGACACTTCTTCGTAGAATTTACTCGAATATTTGGGGTTTACCATGATAAATTCGGTCAATCCACTCAGTTTATTATTCTCGAACGAATAACCACTTGATAAATCATCGGTACCCCAAGTGTTCCAAAAGCCTAAATCGCCGTATGCAACTTTGGGTGTCGCATAGAGCAAAACACTTTCGGTCTCGCTTATCAAGCGCAAAGAGGTTAAATTCTTCTTAACCTTTTCTTTGCTGTCGCCCCACCTAAACTGATGAACATCGGTCGGAATTACGTTAAACTCACCTGTAGTCTCTACACTTTGCATGCTGGGTGTATTACCTTGCACATGACTAAACCTATAGGTTACTTTTAAATGAACGATGATTGTTCCCGTGTCTTTTGGGGTATATATTGCCTGATACACACCTTCGTCAGAGGAAATTTTTTGAATACCAAACTCATTGCCGTTTACCGACCAAGTTACAATTTTTTCATAAACTTCTCCACACGATGGTTCTACCTGCAAAACAGAGAATTCTACCACTTGCCCTTGCACAATCGGAGTAGCATCAACGGTTATCATACCCAACTTTCCAGGATTTTCTGGGCTACTATAAGGGTCGCAAGCACTTGCTAAAATTGCCAAGATAGGCATCAAAGCATACACTAATCTTTTCATTTATACCTCCTTAAAAAAAACACCGCAAAAGTAATCGTTTAATTCATAACTTATCACTTATGCGACGTTTCTTTGATTTAATTAACATATCGACTTATCTTTTTAATCTTTGTCAGTTATTACCGAGTCTTTCTGTTGCTAAACAACAGTCCATGCAATTTTTGATAGCCAAACGAGAGCAAATAAATAACCAACACATATAGTACATAATGACACCAATGATAGGTGGATACATAACAGAAAGACAATTGACGCACAAACGGATGCACAACGTATATAAATGCCGACATAGCACCGACATGAAGCAACAGCTTGTTTATTGGAACTATTATTTTAAGCAACTCGCACAAATACAAAGCCAATGCAACGGCGATAACACTACTAAAGAACCATGTATAGGGAGTTTCGCAGGATAAGATAAGCAAAACAACGCCTACGGCAAAAGCCAAGAGGTTTTTCCAATAAGACTGAAAAACGATGGAGATGTTGTACCTGGCAAAGACTATCCCCAACGTAAAAGGAAGAAACCAGCCTATACACTGATGTCGTATAAAGTTTAAGGCAGGATATTGCCAATCAAAATACAAACATACCATCACTAAAATCATGGATAACAGATTTAACACAACAAGACTCCACCCGTTTTTTTTGTAGAAAAACAGATGATAACAGGCATAAAGTTGCACACACAAACCCAAATACCAATATATTCCAGGATTTAAATCGTCGGGCCAAAAGTTTATCAAGAGCGTTAAATGTCCTACAACATTTAATACCTTTGGATAAGTACCAAATGCCATACACAGCAACAAGAATGCGGCATAGGGTATCAGCATCAACTTAAAAATCTTTAGGAATTGATACTTCATAAAGGGTCCAAAAGAGATGGTAGTATCCGCATTCGCACATTCGTACTTTCGCACCAATCCGTATCCACTTAAAAACAAAAACGTAGCAACCCCATACCAACCCAAATACGAAAATACATCCAACGCAAGCGTATTGGAAAATGCGAGCAGATTATCTACAAATAGATTCTGCCAATATTTCGTATAAAAGAATTCATTCTCCTTTAAAGGATGGATGATGTGAATTAAATTGTGTAATGCAATAAAAAAGATGGCAACAGCTCGCATCGAATTAGAATCCGATGTTGAAATCAAGCCATCCTTTATCCACTTATTCGCCTGTATCTTCATGTATTCGAAGTTTAAAATAATCTGCTCGAATCATTTTGTCCGATAAACTTTGTGCATCACTTGGCGTAATGGGGCGAGCATTCAAGGCTTCTTGGTCCAATAGATTTACGCCAAAACCTTTCCAATAATACGATTCGCACCCTAAAATATGCAAAAGAGTCGGATATATATCCATTTGACAAACCTGTTGCCTAATGTGCACGGAATTGGTCAATTCGGGTGAATAAATTACCAAAGGAATGTAACCGTTAATTTCGCCAAAGCCTAACTGATGCTGTTTATTAAAAGCATTAAACGTTTGACGAGATTCGTGACTCAACACATTGTGATCGGCAGTAATTACGATTGTCGATGATTTTAGCAACGAATCTGTGGTTACTTGGCGCAATATCGTACCCAATTGTTTATCCATGTACTTCACCGAGTTTAGGTATCGATACATTTCGTCAGGCATGCCATCTACACCTTGATACTCAAATGTAGGACATGAAACAAAAGGAGCATGCATAGTAATGGTCATGGACAGCACAAAATCATGTTGAGTACGCACACTATCCAATCTTTCAAAAATATGCCTATCGCTATCAGACCACTGTTTTACCACATAGCTTTGGGGAATACCAT
>CALDQH010000065.1 GCA_937911935.1 uncultured Bacteroidales bacterium
ATTTGAGCCTAAAAACAACTTCGCTCCAAAGAAAATCACACCTCCCGAAATTAGCAAATGGACAGAACGAGGCGAAATCATTGTGTATGGCAAGGGAGATGAGGAGAATGAAGATGGCGTACAAGAGACTATCCTCACACGATTTAACAACCACCCAAGGGAGGGATATGGCATTCCTACCATTGGCAAGACCATTGAAGAGATTAGAGAAGGTGTCGATACATTCATTGCTTACGCTAAGCAACACCCTGAATTGAGATTCCATATACGCAAAGTTGGATACGACAAAGCCGGATACACGATTGAGCAGATTGCGCCACTCTTCAATGGAGCGAAAGATGTAACAAACATCCTCTTGCCAAGAGAAATGATAAGCACCCTTAATTGGTAAACACAAAAGATGGGTTGCAGAGAGCAAACAAATCTTTGATATAACTGCATACGAAAATCGGTAGTCACAATTAAGTGGCTACCGACTTTTTTGAATACACACGAAGGTTGAATACACTAATCATCTTGCTCTAAGAGCTCCTTGACCATCCTTGACACCTCTTTGGCTGCTCGTTTCCTATCTGTGCCATAATGTAGGTCACAATACAAATCTATGGCACCCCAAAACACTCTGTCGTCAGTTGGAATAGAACCTTTTTCCATCTCAGCAAGCATTCGTACTCTCTGAGCAAAGCATTTCTTTATGTACTCCTCCATACTCATTCCTCCTTCCTCTCTTCGTTGAGGAGTGGCGGAACTAACTTCAGCCTTGGAGGATAATGCTTCGCTTGTGTTTTTACCCGCTGCACGAACATCGCAACTATTGGAATGTGAACTATTCACCTCTTGCAGAGGTTTTATCTTTTCTTCTCTATCTTCAAATTGTTCACTATCGCTCTCAATTTGATTATTAACTCCTTGTATTGAAGTATTATAAGAAGATTCCAACCCTGTTGGTGTTGATTCTGCATCGTTATTGACATCTGCATTAGTATAATCATCTACTTCTACTTCTACATTTACATCAACATCAACATCTTCATCTTCATTTACATTATCATCAACATCAACATCTTCATTTACATTTACATTTACATTATCATCAACATCTACATCAAGGGGTTGTTTTAGGGGTTGTTTTTTGCTTGCGTTCTTATTTCCTTTTGGTGCACCACCTAATTCACCAAATTCGGCACCCTTCTTACCATTCTCAACACTCGCCATATACCGCCGCCTTGCCGAGTCAAGATTGGGTTTCGCCATTGCAAGGATGATATTGACATACGGGCTTTGGCTCTCCTCGTCAATACCTTCCAACGCATAATCTCTTATTTTCATCACGCACTCACGAAACTCTGCATCGTTGAGGTGCTTCATCGCCGACAGAAAACTGTCGTACATAACGAAGCTTTTCTTATCGTTATCTTTGTTCTTCGCCATCTTTTTTGTAGTTTTAATTGGCTTATTCTTAAACCACGCCGACACCATCGGCGCAGTTGGGAGTATTCCCACTAATATAATAAGGTAATAGGAATACAAAGTCAAGAGATTTCTTCAAAAATCACTCATAATTTTCAATCCACGGAAGATTATATGGGTCAGGAACGATGTCGTGCAATGCCCAAAGGCGACCTATATCACGCAGAAACTCGTTCGAAAATAGGACATCGTAGGGCACCAAAAGAGAAGTTCAACAGAGCTTCTCTTTTTTTGTATAACTATTATTTAGCACAATAATACTATACAATAAATTTGCAGACAAACAGCGCAGCTAAAATATAGGTTGAAATGGGCACTTTCTTTACCTCTCCGGCAAGCAACTTAATGGCCACATACGACAGCAAGCCAAAGGCTATACCATTGGTAATACTACAAGAGAAGGCCGTCATGGTAATGCACAACACAGAGGGTATGGCCTGAGAATAATCAGAAAAATCTACTTTTACCACAGAAGACAGCATCATAAAGCCCACCAAAATTAAGGCTGAACCCGTTGCAGCACCCGGCATGGCTACAAAAATAGGCGCAAAAAACAGCGACACGATAAAACAACAAGCCACCGTAAACGAAGTTAAACCTGTTCTACCCCCTGCCATAATACCCGACGTACTTTCTACAAAGGTAGTAACCGTACTACTACCTAACACAGCACCTGTTGTAGTAGCTACAGCATCCACCATAAACGCCTTTTTCATCCAAGGCATTTTACCTGTTTTTTTATCCACCATATCGGTATGGTGAGCTACCCCCAACAACGTACCTATGGTATCAAACATATCGACAAACAACAAGGTAAATACCAGCAACCAAAAATCTACGGTTGCCACGTGCGACCAATCAAACTGGCACACAATGGATGCTGGCGATGGTGGTACAGATACCACACCTGTGTAATGAGTAACTCCCATGGGAATACCAATCAAGGTAGTAAGCAGAATGCCCCACAACATAGCCCCTGGCACTTTTTTATACAACATAACAGAGGTGATTACCAAGCCTATGCTACAAAGCAAAGCAGGACCAGAAGTTATATCCCCAAACTTTACCATGGTTGCAGGGTCTTTTACAATCAGTTCGGCACTTTGCATGCCTAAAAACAACACAAACAGACCAATGCCTGCACCAACGGCCACGTGTAAACATTTTGGAATGCTATACACAATTTTTTCTCGCAAATTGGTAAGTGTTAAAAGAACAAAGATAATACCCTCTACAAACACAGCCAATAACGCTACATGCCACGAATGCCCCATAGAAAGACAGATAGTATAGGCAAAAAATGCATTCAATCCCATACCCGGAGCCAAAGCAAACGGAAGTTTGGCATAAAGTGCCATCAACAAGGTTGCAAAAGCCGAAACAATTACCGTAACCGTAAAAACCGCTCCTTCGTCCATTCCTGTTGCTGCCAATATTTCGGGATTAACCGCCAATATATAGGCCATGGTAAAAAACGTAGTAAGCCCTGCAATTATTTCCGTTCTTATCGTATGTGTTTTGCTATCAAAGCCAAACAATCGAGCAAGTATTTTATCTTTCATAATGGTATTTTTTCACCGGCAAAGGTACAAAAAAAGACTAACTCAAACCAATGAGTTAGTCTTTCGACATGAAAAATTTAGTTTATATACGTTTCTAACAACGTTTTAATCCAAAGCAAATCGAACATTTACACGGCAATCAATTTTGATGTTTTCAAAATCCAAGTCTGGCACATCACTACCTGCAATGGCATCTTCGGTTACTGCATTGGCTTTCATCAACATGGGACGATTATAATTGCGTACGGGTGTAAAGTCGTTTTCGCTGATATAAATGGCTTTACCCAAAGGTTGGTCGATGGCCTCGGTTAGAATTTTAGCCTTACGTTTGGCATCGCGCATGGCTTCGGCACGTGCTTCGTCTTTGTATTGTTCTATTTTTGAACATTTCATTTGACTAATTGACACTTCAGAAATACCAACCTCGTCTAACGCCAACATAACTTGCATCACCTGTTTAGCGTTGTCGGTTCTCAGTTTGTATGCCTTGCTTAATTTTACTTCATTTTTACGCCATTTTCGAGCCATAAAATCGCTTGACATATCCACTACCGTCAAATCTTTTTTGGTATCTATCCCCACTTTTTTTAATGCCTTCAACATCTCTTTTTCTAACTCTTCTAAAGACTGTTTCTTGGCATAATCTTTTTCGTTGATAACAATGCTCAGCTGAATTTCGTCGGGCGAAACATATTTTTCGCATTTACCTGACACCTCTATATATGGGGTCTTGCAATCTTGCGCATACAACGAGGACGCTCCTAAGGTTATAAACAACGCTAACGAAGCTAAAATTACTTTTGTTTTCATCATATTCTATTATTGGTTATTTGGTTATTCGGTGATACGGTGAGTCGAGCCGATCGCTCCCTAACTATATCACACCCAACTTTTAAATACGCACGGTTACTTGAATGGGCGAAAAGGGAGGCGTAATGCGCACGTGTTTTTTTACTGAGTGGCAAGGTGCAACAGGCCTGCAATGACTGCCGTGGTGACAATGGCCTTTGTGGCAGTTGAAACAACTTTTGCTGTGCCTCCCATCGGGACGGCAAACGGGTTTGCAATCGGGTTTGTGATGTGGTCTATGTGGATGAACCGCAGGTTTATGCTTTGCTGGTGCTTTGTGTGCCACTGGTTTGGGTGCTGGCTTGTGTGCAGGTTTTGCTTTCGAGTTAAAATGACGGTCGTTTTTACCTACCTGATCTTTTTTGTTGTCTTTCTTGTTGTCCTTTTTATTGTTTTTTTGAACAACTTCTTTTTTGTGCTTAGGGCCATCATTGTCACGGTGATTATCTGCCATTACAGATGTAGTTCCCAACAAAAGAGCAAACACACTTACAAATAAAAATTTCTTGTTCATAGCTGTAAAATTTAAATTGTTATAGATACTTTCTTTTTTATTTTCCAACTCAAACCTGTTTGTTTGGGCTGTGTTTGTCTTTTAGACGCAGGGTGCAAACGATTGTTTAATGCGCTACTCGTTAAAAAAAGTTGCGTTTTACAAACACAATTTAAATGACAAAGCACCTATAAATGTAACAAAAGCCTTGTCAGCCAATTAGCCAACAAGACTTTTATACTAAATCTTACAACTTTTATTTTACTTCTTCGAACTCTACATCTTCTGCTTTCGACTTATCAAATCGTTTATTAACCGAAGACGTATTAGTCGTTGTTGTGTTCTGCTGAGAATAAGATTGTTGCGTTCTTTGCACGTTACGACCACTTCCAAACACTAATCGTAATATGCTAATAACAGGAACTGCTATCAGCATTACAAAGAATACAATAATAAATAAAATAATACCACCCATAGTTATTTTTGTTTAGGTCTATACATCGATCGAATTACAAAAAACAGGCCTAAAATGATAAAGGGAATACTTAACAATTGTCCCATATTTAAAAGCATATCGGCCTCGAATGATGCTTGATCGTTCTTAATAAATTCCAATAAGAATCTAATCAAAAAGAATACTGCAAAAGCCGTGCCACAAATCAAACCTTCGCGTTTGCGTGCATTGGTAAAGTAATACATACACAACAAGGCGACAAAAAGCAGCAAATAACTACCTGCCTCGTATATTTGAGTGGGATGACAAGCAGGAATCATTTCGAGCGGAGTTGCTGCAGGGTACTCGCGTACAAACTTAAAGCCCCAGGGCAAAGTTGTTATACCACCATAAATTTCGG
>CALDQH010000066.1 GCA_937911935.1 uncultured Bacteroidales bacterium
ACCAATCTATTCCGCCATTGCGTGTGGGAGCAACTTATGTGCAGCTTTTTCAGGATTACTCAGCGAATGCTTCTAATCGATCTCCCGAGCGCAAAGCAGCTGTGCAATTTGCCAAACAAAAGTTAGACAGGGCAAAATCTTTTATTGATGCAGTCAAACAGCGCGAAAATACCCTAATGACCATAATGCGCTCTATTATACAGAGCCAAAAATCATTCTTTACAGATGCAGACGAATCGGCTCTTAAACCTTTAACCATGAAAGAAATTGCGCAAAAATCTAATTGCGAGATTTCAACGGTTTCAAGAGCAGTAGGCAATAAGTATATTCAAACTAATTTTGGCATATTCCCTTTAAAGCATTTTTTCTCGGAGGGTATGTTGACCGACTCGGGCGAGGAAGTCTCTACGCGCGAAATCAAACAATTGCTCAAAGAAATGATCGATGCAGAGGATAAGAAACATCCACTTCCTGACGAAAAACTCTGCGATCTTTTGCAGCAAAAAGGTTATCCAATTGCTCGCAGAACAGTTGCCAAGTACCGAGAACAGTTGGGGCTTGCTGTGGCACGTTTGCGTAAAACTTTTTAAAACATGAAACGAATTTTAGTTGCACATGCTCTCTACGGAGAATCCTTTTCTGAACATCCTGGATTTGAATTGGTAAAACCTCAAAAAGGTGCCTTTTCATCGGAAGAACTGATGCAATTGATTCCTACTTGTCATGCTTTTATTTCGATGTTTAACACCCCTGTTCCAGCGGCACTTTTGCAGGCAGGAGAGAAACTAGAAATCGTATCGAATGTAGGTGTGGGTTATAACAATATTGATGTAGAAACTGCAAGTAAATTAGGAATAACCGTATGTAATACGCCCGATGTGGTTACGGAGCCAACGGCAGAATTAACCATAGCCTTGCTGTTGGATGTGGCACGTGGCATTACACGTTCTCATGTAGCAATGACTCAAAAAGCAGAAAAATGGGGTGTGCTCGAAAATATAGGAATGGATGTATATGGTAAAACCTTGGGTATTGTAGGTTTTGGTCGTATCGGTATGGCAGTAGCTCGTAGAGCAAAAGCAATGGGTATGCGCATCTTGTATTATAGTCGTACCCGAAAAACAAAAAGCATAGAAAAACAGTACGAAGCTACTTATGTATCTCTTTCGGAGTTGTTGAAACAATCAGACTTTGTTAGTTTGCATACTCCTTTAACTTCTAAAACCCATCATTTAATAGGTGCTGAACAACTTGCTTGCTGTAAACCTACCGCATACCTAATCAATACTGCACGTGGGGCAGTAGTAAACGAAGAAGTCCTTGTGGATGCCTTGCAAAAAAAGAAAATTGCGGGAGCAGCGCTTGATGTCTATGAATTCGAGCCCAAGGTTTCGGAAAAATTACGTGTATTGCCCAATGTGGTATTGTTGCCTCATATTGGAACGGCTACACGCGAAACGCGCAACAAAATGGCAGCTATGGCGCACGAAAATGTGCGACATTACTTTGCTGGGAATCCTATTCGAGTGGTAAATTCCTAATTTTCTGTACTTTTTTGCTTAAAAAGGTTGGGTAAGTAAAAAAAAGTATTTACCTTTGCGCTCCTTTAATTCAATTTATATGTATTTATCAAAAGAACAAAAAGCGGAAATCTTTGGGAAATACGGAAAGTCTAATACTGATACTGGTTCACCAGAAAGCCAGATAGCATTATTTTCCACCCGTATCGCCCATTTGACTGAACATGTTAAGTCAAATCACAAAGATTATAGCACAAAACGTGCTTTGGTACAATTAGTAGGTAAACGTCGTCGTTTGTTGGATTACCTAAAAGAACGCGACATCGAACGTTACCGTGCTATTATTAAAGAATTAGGCATCCGTAAATAATCAGATGCTTCTAAAACAAAAAGGGCTTCACCGTTTGGCGAAGCCCTTTTTATGTTTATTTCTTAATCAGAACAGTTCCCTCAGGCACGGGTTGCGTTACCCATGTATTACCGCCAATAACAGCATTCTTCCCGATGGTAATACGTCCCAAAATGGTGGCACCTGCATATACTACTACATTGTCCTCGAGGATAGGGTGCCTTTCTATTCCTTTGATAATCTCGTCATTATCGTCTGTGGGGAAACTCTTTGCGCCCAAAGTTACACCTTGGTATAGTTTTACATTTTCTCCGATAATGCAAGTTTCGCCAATAACGATACCTGTGCCGTGGTCAATGGCAAAGTATTTGCCAATGGTTGCTCCAGGGTGAATATCAATGCCGGTTTCGGAGTGCGCCATTTCTGTAATAATTCGAGGGATAATAGCAGAGGCGCCTAATGTTAGTAGCTCGTGAGCTATACGATAATTAGAAATAGCCTTAATGCCAGGATATGCCAATATAATTTCTCCAAAGTTCTTGGCAGCTGGGTCGCCTTTGTAAATGGCTTCGACGTCTGTACGTAACATGCACTTAATATCAGGCAAGTGTTCGATAAAGGCGGCAGCCATATCCATGGCGGCTTTCTTCTTTCCGGGCAAATTACGTTCCTCGTCAGTGCAATCAAAGCAGGCACCTGCATACAATTGCTCCCATAGGAGTTGGAAAATACGCTCTGTGGTTACGCCAATATGATAAGGTAACGTGGTTGTGTTTATCGAGGTATTGCCAAAAAATCCGGGAAATAAAACCGAACGTGTTAGTTCGATAAATTCCATAATCTTGTCCAACGAAGGATAAGGTTCGTCTTCGTGGCTTTGGTGCATCAATTTTCCGTCAAATTCTTGCGAAGTAAGTCGTTCAATTGATTTCTTAATCTGGTTTGCATATTTAGAAACGGCCATATTTTTTGTGTATATAATATAATAAGGTGTGAAATGGTATTTGCAGTGCAAAAGTAATAAATAAAAATGAAAAAAAAGTTCCTCTCTTATCAAGAGAGGAACTAATGCAAATATATGCGCTTTCTGTAAATCTACAAAGCAAAAAATCAAATATTTTTCAAGAAATAACACAAATTTTAACAAAATAAAGAACCCAATCCCCCTTTGGTATATTTCTGTATAAATCTATATCTCTTGATAAGAGATATAGATTTATATTGGTGTTGTAAATGTAGTTAAAATATAGATTATTAGACGTTTACAATTAAAATAGTTGGTTAAATATTGTATTTTCTATTCGTATGATGATGCGCAGTTTTTTGCTTAAAGGCGCTATTTTATTGCTCTTGTCTCTGACTTCATGTCTGGGTTCGCAGTTGGATGTTAACGACCCTGCCAAATATTGTTGGGAGCTAAGTAGTCAAGGCGAGGTAATAATGTATGTATGGGGAGCAGGCTCGAATGTTCAATTCATCATCGATGATTTTAAGGTGAATCAGCATATTTATTTAACCCCTAACAAAACCAACGTAAAGTCAGTTAGCGAATGTAATTATTTAAACCAGCAGGTATCAACCTCGAACAAACTGATTAACGCAGATTATACAAGAAACTGATAGGCGGATAAAGACAATGAAAGTAACAAAAAAGATAAAAGCCGGTGTATGGGTGATGCTATGTGTGTTGTTTGTGTCACCGTTGTTTGCCGAAGAACAAGATCTTTATGCACCTTATAAGATTAAAGCTCAATTTATAGGCGGTGTCTTGTATCCTCATAATAAGGATTTAATAGCACCGCTTGTAAAAGGTCCCATGTTGGGTGCCGAACTTGCATTTGAATGGGCTATGGATGGGTCTAAACCTTGGCACTATCATTTTAATAAACCCGACATCGGATTGGCATTGCAAGCAATTGATTTAGGTAACCCAGAAGTCACAGGTCAAATGATAGCACTTTATCCTTATATCAATATTCCATTGTATAAGAATAAAATAATATCCTTTAACACCAAAATAGGATGTGGTTTGGCTTATGCAACCAAGCCTTGTGATATAACTGCTGCAGCTGCAGATCCACGTACGATGGAGGAAAAAGCAGCCGATTATAACTTTGCGATAGGTGGACCTGTCGATGTAGCAGCCTCTGCAGCGCTTAACATAGATGTTCGATTGCATAAAAATGTGCTTTTCACAGCTGATGTTTCGTTTAGTCACTTTTCGAGCGGTAACTTATATCAACCCAATTATGGTTTGAATTTGTTCAATGGTTATGTAGGTCTTAAGTACGTACCTGTTTATAAAAAAGCTCCAGCGCCATTAGATTCTATACCTGTATTAACCAAAAGGTGGTCTGGCGAGATTGTACTTTCTGGTGGTGCGCGGAAGTTGTATTATTCGGATACAAGGCATTTCGGTATTGCAAGCTTAAATGTAGAGGGCTATTATCGTACCTGTCATCAGCATCGAGTTGGCGTAGGTTTGGACTTGTTTTTCTCGGATGCTTATGGTCAAACAGTAGCTCCAGATGCAAATGGTAGGTACCAATGGACCAATGAGTTTACCCATCTAACGCGCACTTGTACCACAGAAAATAAATTTTCTAATAAGTTACGATTCGGCTTTAATATAGCCAACGAGTTAACCATTCATAAGGTAGGTATCTTTTTTCATGTAGGGATGTATCTGTACGATCCCGTAAAGGATATGGAGCCTGGCGAAGAATGTTTAGAAGCGCTTAATAGCGGCTCTGAAACAAAAAAGAAAGGTCTTTTGTATGCTTACGACATTCAGAAAGAAGATGGTTGGTGCTATTTTAGATTGGGTGTTAGGTATCATATAACCAAACATTTTTTGGTGAATGCCAGTGTTAAGACCCATTTACAAAAAGTAGAATTTGCGGAATTTGGCGTAGGCTACGCCTTTTAGAATATTTCAGATAATCAATTTTTAACCAATATAAAATTATACATTATGAAAAAACTTGTATTTGTAGTAGTTGCCATGTTGGCAGCATTAGTTATGTATGCACAAGAATACCAACACAGCGTAGGTTTGGTGGTTGGTAGCTTAAATGGTGTTAGTTACAAAACTTTTTTAGGTGAGAATTTTGCACTTCAAACAGATTTAGCGTTTGGTGTGGTTGCAACTCAAGGAGGTACCGAGGTTGCAACAGATGAAGTAAGGTATTGGGATTTTCAAGTGAATCCAAATGCGTATTATCAAAAAGAGGTTGCTTCATTCTCTTGGGGAACTCTTTCGGCTTATGGAGGTGGTGGTCTTTCCATTGGTATGGCGAAATATTTGGGTTCTTATTCAATGCCGCTAATGGGGAAATGGGGTATTAATGCTATCGCAGGTGTAGAATGTGGTGTTAATAATCTGCCCATTGTTTTTGCGCTTGATTTTCGCCCTGGTTACGGCATGTTGTTTTATGGAGATTACGGATACACCATGACTGTTAATACCTTCGATTGGGCTTTGGCTGCCAGTGTAAGATATGTGTTTTGATGACCCCAAAATACTAATTATTAATATTTAATTTAAGATTATGAAAAAATTATTGTTGTTCAGTTTTGTAGCATTGGCTACTATGTTTACTTCGTGTAGTGAAGGTTTGGATGTAAACGATCCCAATAAGTATTGTTGGAAGGTTACCCTTAGTGGCTACGGTGAATCAGAGACAGATTATATTTATGAAACAAGTGGTGTAATCAGTCAAATGAATAAAATCTACAATCAAAGCGGTTATTCGTTTACTTATGCAAAAGCTAATGACTACCAATGTATAAATAATTAATCAGTGGTAACTAGATTAAAGAGTTAATGATGGGGTTATTGCTCTTAATCATAAGTTATGCGATATCGTATAACTTCTATTTCCATTTTTTTTCATTTTTACCAAGAGGTAGAGCGGCTTGCTCTACCTCTTTTATTTTCAAGTACTTATTGTTTTCTGTTCGATTTTCTTTCAAAAAAGTGTTCAAAATATTTGGAGTGTAAAGAAAAATGCT
>CALDQH010000067.1 GCA_937911935.1 uncultured Bacteroidales bacterium
GAAAGCTGGGGTTGCGGTGGTAACATGCGTGCTGAATACTATTCAGACCTCTATCGTCGCTACTCTACTTATTGCCGCGATTACGACGACAACAAGCTTTACAAGATTGCCAGTGGTGCTACCGATTACGATTGGAATTGGACCAAGGTTTTGATGGAAAATTCAAAAGACTTGATGCAAGGTATTTCGTTGCACTACTACACCGTATCAGGTTGGGTAGGTAGCAAAGGCTCTGCAACAGAATTCAACCACGACGACTTCTACTGGACAATGGGCAAATGCCGTGAGATAGAAGATGTTATCGTGAAGCATTGCAAAATCATGGATCAATACGACCCAGAAAAGAAAGTAGCCCTTTTGCTCGACGAATGGGGCACATGGTGGGATGTTGAACCAGGTACAATTCCAGGTCACTTGTATCAACAAAACACCCTTCGCGATGCATTTGTAGCTTCTTTGTCGCTCGACATCTTCCACAAGTACACCGATCGTTTGAAGATGGCTAACATTGCTCAAATCGTAAACGTTCTTCAATCAATGATTTTGACTAAGGAAGACAAGATGTTGTTAACTCCAACCTATCACGTATTCAAGATGTATGGTGTTCACCAAGAAGCTACCTACATTCCTATCGAACTCGATTGCAAAATCATGAACCTCGAAGGCGAACGCAACCAAATGCGCGAAGAGTTGATTGACTATCCTGTATTGCGTACATTGCCTATGGTAAGTGCTACAGCTTCTAAGAATGCAGAAGGCAAGATTCACATTTCATTGTCGAACATCGACCTTGAAAACGAGTTGGAAGTAACCATCAACTTGGGCGATGTAAAAGCAACTAAGGCTGTTGGCGAAATCCTTACTTCAGCTAAAATCGACGATTATAACACCTTCGAAAACCCAAATTTGGTAAAACCTGCCGCTTTCAACGAAGTAAAAGTGAAAAAAGGTGTGCTAAAAGTTAAATTACCTGCAAAATCTATTGTAACTTTGCAACTGCAATAAGTATATTACTTTTAAAAAAACATATTTATGAACGAAATCAATGTATTGAACCACGCAGCCGACAACATTCGTATTTTGGCTGCAGCTGCTGTTGAGCAAGCAAAATCTG
>CALDQH010000068.1 GCA_937911935.1 uncultured Bacteroidales bacterium
AACGAACAAATCGTACGTCATCCAAACGAAGACGAACCTTTGTGTGCATTGGCGTTTAAGATCGCTACCGACCCATACGTAGGTCGTTTGTGCTTCTTCCGTGTTTACTCTGGTAAATTGGATGCTGGTTCTTACGTATTCAACTCTCGTTCTGGCAAAAAAGAACGTATCTCTCGTATCTTCCAAATGCACTCTAACAAACAAAACCCTGTAGATTGCATCTCAGCTGGTGATATTGGTGCAGGTGTAGGTTTCAAAGATATCCGTACTGGTGATACTTTGTGTAGCGAAGATGCTCCAATGACTTTGGAATCGATCGATTTCCCAGATCCAGTGATTGGTATCGCTATCGAGCCTAAAACTCAAAAAGACATCGATAAATTGGGCAACGGCTTGGCTAAATTGGCAGAAGAAGACCCAACCTTTACTGTTCGTACCGACGAACAATCAGGTCAAACCATCATCAGTGGTATGGGTGAGTTGCACTTGGAAATTATTATCGACCGTCTAAAACGCGAATTTAAAGTAGAATGTAACCAAGGTCGTCCTCAAGTATCATACAAAGAGGCTATTACCAATACTGTTGACTTGCGCGAAGTTTACAAAAAACAATCGGGTGGTCGTGGTAAATTTGCCGATATGGTATTGAAAGTTGGTCCAGCTGACGAAAACTTCGAAGGCAACCTACAATTTATCGACGAAGTAAAAGGTGGTAACATTCCTAAAGAATTTATTCCTGCTATCCAAAAAGGTTTCACCGCTGCTATGCGTAACGGTGTATTGGCTGGCTTCCCTATGGATAAATTGAAAGTTGTTGTAGTTGACGGTTCTTATCACCCAGTTGACTCTGACCAATTGTCATACGAAATTTGTGCACAAATCGCATTCAAAAATGCTTGTGCAAAAGCAAAACCCGTTCTTATGGAACCTATCATGAAAGTGGAAGTTGTTACTCCAGAAGAAAACATGGGTGATGTAATCGGTGACTTGAACAAACGTCGTGGTCAAGTTGAAGGTATGGAAACCAGCCGTTCGGGTGCTCGCGTTGTTAAAGCAAAAGTTCCTTTGGCAGAAATGTTCGGTTATGTAACCGCACTTCGTACCATTACTTCGGGTCGTGCAACTTCTTCGATGGAGTTCTCGCACTACGCAGAAGTTTCAACTGCAATTGCAAAACAAGTTTTGACCGAAGCTAAAGGTCGCGTAGATTTATTGTAATAACAAACGGTAGGGAGTTAGCAAATGATTCTTAACTCCCTGCTTTAAATAAACTAAATAAAATGGCACAAAAAATTAGAATCAAATTGAAATCTTACGATTATAACTTGGTTGACAAATCAGCCGAAAAAATCGTAAAAACCGTAAAAGCAACTGGTGCAGTAGTAAGTGGCCCAATTCCATTGCCTACTCACAAACGTTATTTCACTGTTAACCGTTCAACTTTCGTTAACAAAAAATCGCGCGAACAATTCCAATTGTTCTCGTACAAACGTTTAATTGATATCTATAGCTCGACTGCAAAAACCATCGATGCTTTGATGAAATTAGAATTGCCTAGCGGCGTTGACGTTGAAATTAAAAGCTAATTAAACGTCTTTAACTAACAAATATTTTTTATACTTAATAATACATTGAAATGCCAGGATTAATTGGAAAAAAAATCGGAATGACTTCCGTTTTCAGTGCTGATGGAAAAAATGTTCCATGCACTGTTATCGAAGCTGGTCCTTGTGTTGTTACCCAAATCAAAACCATCGAAAAAGATGGTTACGAAGCAATCCAATTGGGCTTCTCTGAAAAAACAGAGAAACACACCAATAAAGCAGAAGCAGGATTGTTTGCAAAAGCAGGCGTAGCTCCACAAGCCCACTTGGTTGAGTTCAAGGGATTTGAAGGTGACTTCAAATTAGGTGACGTAATTACCGTTGATATGTTTGCCGACGCAGGTTGGGTGGACGTTATCGGTACTTCTAAAGGTAAAGGTTTCCAAGGCGTTGTTAAACGTCACGGATTTGGTGGTGTAGGTCAAACTACACACGGTCAACACAACCGCTTGCGTGCTCCCGGTTCTATCGGTGCATGTTCTTACCCTGCCAAAGTATTCAAAGGAATGCGCATGGCTGGTCAAACAGGTAATGCTCGCGTAACTGTTGAAAACCTAGAGATTTTAAAAGTGATTCCTGAAAACAACTTGATCCTTATCAAAGGTTCGGTTCCAGGAGCTAAAGGTTCAATCGTAGTAGTAAATAAATAATGGAACTAAGCGTATATAATATCGAAGGAAAAGACACCGGAAGAAAGGTTACATTAGATGAATCTATTTTCGGTATTGAGCCTAATGATCATGCAATATACTTGGATGTTAAGCAATACATGGCTAACAAACGTCAAGGTACGCATAAGTCTAAAGAAAGAAGCGAAATCGCTGGTAGTACCCGCAAATTAGGTCGTCAAAAAGGCGGCGGTGGTGCTCGTCCTGGTGATATCAAATCGCCTGTACGTGTAGGTGGTGGTCGTATCTTTGGTCCAGTGCCTCGTGACTATAGCTTCAAATTGAACAAAAAAGTAAAACAATTGGCTCGTAAATCTGCGTTGTCGTACAAAGTACAAGAAAATGCGTTGGTTATCGTTGAAGACTTCAATTTTGAAGCTCCAAAAACCAAAAACTACTTGGAAATGCTTAAAAACTTGAAATCTGACAATAAAAAGTCGCTTTTAGTTTTAGCAGACCAAAATAAAAACGTATATTTGTCGGCTCGTAATGTAGAAAAAGCAGATGTTGCAACTATTTCAGAATTAAGCACATATCGTATTTTGGATGCAAAATGCTTGTTGCTTACCGAAAATGCTGTTGCAGGTTTGCAAGCAATCTTTAACGCATAAAGGAGGAGAAGAATATGGAAATCATCATTAAACCAATCGTTACCGAAAAGGCAACCGGACTTTCCGAAAAACTCAACCGTTATTCGTTCAAAGTCAGCAAAGACGCTAACAAAATTCAAATTAAACAAGCTGTAGAAGCAGCTTATGGCGTAACCGTCGAAAATGTAAACACCATGAACGTGTGTGGCAAAAACAAAGTTCGTTACACCAAATCTGGTATCATTAAAGGCGCTACTTCTTCGTATAAGAAAGCAGTTGTTACGTTGAAAGAAGGAGATACAATCGATTTTTATAGCAACATTTAATAAAAGAAAATGGCTGTACGTAAATTCAACCCCACAACACCGGGGCAGAGACACAAGATTATTGGAACTTTTGATGCAATTACTACAAATGTTCCAGAAAAATCTCTTGTATTCGGTAAAGCATCTACTGGTGGTCGTAACCACGTAGGTAAAATGACCATGCGCTACATGGGTGGCGGACACAAGAGAAAATACAGAGTAATTGACTTTAAACGCGAGAAAGACGGAATTCCCGCAACAGTAAAAACCATCGAATACGATCCAAACCGTTCGGCTCGTATTGCGTTGTTGTTCTATGCTGACGGCGAAAAACGTTACATTCTTGCTCCTAATGGCTTAGAAGTAGGTCAAGTACTAATGTCGGGCGAAAATGCAGCTCCCGAAGTTGGTAATGCACTTCCTCTTCAAAACATCCCATTGGGTACTGTTATCCACAACATTGAGTTGAGACCTGGTCAAGGTGCCGCTTTGGTACGTTCTGCTGGTACTTTCGCTCAATTAACCTCTCGTGAAGGCAAATATGCCATTATCAAATTACCTTCGGGTGAAACTCGTATGATCCTTTGCACTTGCAAAGCAACTGTTGGTGCCGTTGGCAACTCAGACCACGCTTTGGAACAATCAGGCAAAGCAGGTCGTTCGCGTTGGTTGGGACGTCGTCCACACAACCGTGGTGTAGTTATGAACCCTGTCGATCACCCCATGGGTGGTGGCGAAGGCCGTCAATCAGGTGGTCATCCAAGATCACGCAAAGGCTTGTTGGCTAAAGGCTATAAGACTCGTGCTCCTAAGAAGGCTTCTAATAAGTACATCATCGAGAGAAAGAAAAAGTAATTTGATTTTAATCTAAGAGAAGTATTATGAGTCGTTCATTAAAAAAAGGCCCATTTATTTGCGTAAAACTTGAAAAACGAGTTATTGCAATGAATGAGGCAAATAAAAAATCAGTAGTAAAAACTTGGTCGAGAGCTTCGATGATTTCTCCTGACTTTGTTGGTCATACCATTGCTGTTCACAACGGCAACAAATTTATCCCTGTATATATTACAGAAAACATGGTAGGTCACAAATTAGGTGAATTCGCTCCTACTCGAAACTTCAGAGGCCATGGTGGTAACAGAAAATAAAAATAATTAGATATGGGTGTTAGAAAAAAACAAACAGCAGAGAAACGTAAAGAAGCTAAGAAAGCTCTTTACTTTGCAAAGCTAAATGATGTGCCTACATCGCCCCGTAAAATGCGCTTGGTCGCTGATATGATTCGTGGCGTTGAAGTGTACAAAGCACTTGGTATGTTGAAGTATTCGACCAAAGAAGCATCAGCTCGTTTGGAAAAATTGCTTCGTTCGGCTATTGCTAACTGGGAACAAAAAACCGGTAAAAAAGCAGAAGACGAAAACTTGGTAGTAAGTGCAGTATATGTAGATTGTGGTCGTACTTTGAAACGCTTGCGTCCCGCTCCTCAAGGTCGCGGTTATCGTATCCGTAAACGTTCAAATCACGTAACCATTTGTGTTGATAGTGCTAACAATAACAAAGAATGATCGTATGGGACAAAAAGTAAATCCAATTGCTAACCGTTTAGGCATCGTTAAAGGTTGGGATTCCAACTGGTTTGGTGGTAAAAACTATGGTGATACCATCTTGGAAGATTCTAAACTAAGAAAATACTTGCAAGCCCGTTTGGCTAAATGCAGCGTATCACGTATTGTTATTGAACGTACTGTAAAACTTATCACCATTACTGTTTGCACCTCTCGTCCCGGTATGATTATCGGTAAAGGTGGTCAAGAAGTAGATAAGTTGAAAGAAGAATTGAAAAAAATTACCGATAAAGACGTACAAATTAACATCTTTGAAATTAAGAAACCTGATTTGGATGCTGAAATCGTTGGTAACAACATCGCTCGTCAAATCGAAGGTAAATTTGCTTACCGTCGTGCGGTTAAAACTGCTATTGCAGCAACCATGCGCGCTGGTGCAGAAGGTATCAAAGTGCAAGTTTCTGGTCGTCTAAATGGCGCTGAAATGGCTCGTTCGGAAATGTACAAAGAAGGACGTACTCCTCTTCACACTTTCCGTGCAGACATCGACTATGCACAATGCGAAGCACTTACTAAAGTAGGTCTTATTGGTATCAAAGTTTGGATTTGCCGTGGCGAAGTTTATGGCAAAAAAGACTTGACTCCTCAATTTACCAACGCCAAAGAAGGTCACAACGTAGGTGGCAACAACGGCAAAGGTTTCAAAAAGAGAAAAAAATAATCTGTTAATTTCAAGAAATTATGTTACAACCTAAAAAGACTAAGTTCAGAAGACCCCAAAAGGGTACCATGAAAGGCAATGCTGGCCGTGGTAACCAATTGGCTTTTGGATCTTTCGGTATAAAGGCCTTGCAACCAAAATGGATTACCGGTCGCCAAATTGAAGCGGCTCGTATTGCTGTTACCAGATACATGCAACGTCAAGGTCAAGTATGGGTGAGAATTTTCCCCGATAAACCAATTACTAAAAAACCCGCTGACGTACGTATGGGTAAAGGTAAAGGTAACCCAGAAGGCTATGTAGCTCCTGTTACTCCAGGCCGTATGTTGTTCGAAGTAGAAGGTGTTCCTTTCGCAGTAGCAAAAGAAGCTTTGCGTTTGGCAGCTCAAAAACTTCCTATTACAACCAAGTTTGTGGTAAGACGTGACTACGATTATGAATCAGAAAATGCGTAAAATAGTATGAAAACAGCAGAAATTAAAAAGTTAGTAGACAAAGAGATTGTTGAAAGACTCGAAAGCGAAAAGGCTAACCTTTCTAAATTGAAGTTGAGCCATGCTATTTCTCCGCTTGACAATCCTAGTCAAATTCGTGAAACACGCAAAACGATTGCACGTTTGGAAACCGAATTGCGTCAAAGAGAAAATAATAAACAAAACTAATACGCCGGAGATATGAGAAACCTAAGAAAAGAAAGACAAGGAATCGTATCAAGCAACAAAATGGACAAAACCATTACCGTTGCTGTCAAGTGGAAAGAAAAACACCCTATTTACGGTAAATTCGTAAACAAGACAAAAAAATATCACGCTCACGACGAAAACAACGAATGTGGTATTGGTGATACGGTAAGAATTATGGAAACTCGTCCCTTGAGTAAACTCAAAAGATGGAGATTGATTGAAATAATCGAAAAAGCAAAATAAACCATGATACAACAAGAATCTAGACTTACCGTAGCCGACAACAGTGGCGCAAAAGAAGTGCTTTGTATCCGTGTATTGGGCGGTACAGGCAAACGCTATGCCACAGTAGGGGACATTATTGTTGTGGCTGTTAAATCGGTAATCCCCTCAAGTGATACAAAAAAAGGTGCCGTTTCGAAGGCAGTGGTAGTTCGTACCAAAAAAGAAATCAGACGTGCTGATGGCTCGTACATCCGTTTCGATGACAATGCTTGCGTATTGTTGAACGGAGCTGGCGAAATGAGAGGCAGCCGTATCTTTGGACCGGTAGCAAGAGAATTGCGTGCAACTAACATGAAAATTGTTTCGTTAGCACCAGAAGTACTTTAATCGATAAACAATTTAGAGATGACTAAGTTACATATCAAAAAAGGTGATACCGTCTATGTAAATGCAGGCGATGACAAAGGTAAAATCGCTCGCGTTTTGGAGGTGCAAGTTGAGAAACAACGCGCCATCGTAGAAGGTGTAAACATGGTATCAAGACATACCAAACCTAATGCAAAAAGTCCACAAGGTGGCATCGTGAAAAAAGAAGCTCCCATTCACATCTCTAACCTTAACGTAGTAGATAAAAACAACAAACCTACTCGTATTGGTCGCAAAAAAGTGGATGGAAAAACAGTGCGTTACGCTAAAACAACAGGGGAGGAAATTAAATAATGAATACCGCTAGTTTAAAGAAAGATTACGTAGAACGCATTGCTCCCGCTTTGATGAAACAATTCGGTTACAAATCGAGCATGCAAGTGCCCGTTTTGGAAAAAATCGTTTTGAATCAAGGTTTAGGCGCAGCAGTTGCGGATAAAAAAATTATCGAAATCGCCATCAACGAAATGACCGCTATTTCGGGTCAAAAGGCAGTTGCAACTTATTCGAAAAAAGATATTTCGAACTTCAAGTTGCGTAAAAAAATGCCTATCGGTGTATGTGTTACTCTTCGTCGCGATCAAATGTACGAATTTTTGGAAAAATTGGTACGCGTTGCATTGCCTCGTATCCGCGACTTTAAAGGTATCAACAGCAAAATGGATGGACGTGGAAACTATACCTTTGGTATCCAAGAACAAATTATTTTCCCCGAAATCAACATCGATGCTGTTTCTAAAATCATGGGTATGAACATTACCTTTGTTACATCGGCTAAAACCGACGAAGAAGCTTACGCTTTGTTGAAAGAATTTGGTTTACCCTTTAAAAAATAAGGAATAGATTATGGCAAAAGAATCAATGAAAGCCCGCGAGGTGAAAAGAGCAAAATTAGTTGCCAAATTTGCTGCTAAAAGAGAACAACTAAAAGCAGAAGGCAATTATGAAGCTTTGCAAGCTCTTCCTAAAAATGCCTCTCCGGTAAGATTACACAACCGTTGCAAAATCACTGGTCGTCCTAAAGGTTATATGCGTGTATTTGGATTGTCTCGTATCCAATTCCGCGAAATGGCTTCTAAAGGCTTAATCCCAGGTGTGAAAAAAGCAAGCTGGTAATCAAAAAATAACAAAAAGAAAGTATAACTAAATATTGTCAGGGCAGTCCTGATTAATTTAATTTTTAACTTATGACAGATCCAATAGCAGATTATTTGACGCGTTTGCGTAACGCAATCAAAGCCGGTCACAAAGTGGTAGAGGTTCCTGCGTCAAATTTGAAAAAAGAACTTACCAAGATCTTGTTTGAACAAGGATATATCTTGAACTATAAGTTCGAAGAAGATGGTCCTCAAGGTACCATCAAAGTGGCTTTGAAATATGATAAAGCCGGTAAAATTAACGCTATCAAGAAATTACAGCGTGTATCTACTCCAGGTTTGCGTAAATATGCAAGCCATAAAGATCTCCCTCGCGTATTGAACGGTTTGGGAATCGCAATCATTTCTACCTCTAAAGGTGTAATGACCGATAAAGAAGCCCGCGAATTGAACGTTGGTGGTGAAGTATTGTGTTATGTTTATTAATGTAGGAGGATAGAAAGATGTCTAGAATTGGAAAATTACCTATCAGCATACCTGCCGGTGTAACAGTTACTGTTAACGGCAACGAAGTGATCGTAAAAGGTCCTAAAGGTGAGTTGAAACAAACTATCAACCCTATTATTTCGGTAGAAGTAAACGGTAACGAAGTTATTTGTACTCGCCCTAATGATGAAAAACAAACCAAAGCTATGCACGGTTTGTATCGCGTATTGATTAACAATATGGTAGTTGGTGTATCACAAGGCTACAAAAAAACCATGGAACTTGTAGGTGTTGGTTATCGTGTATCGAACCAAGGACAAGTTATCGAGTTTGCTTTGGGTTATACCCACAACATTTTCTTGAAATTGCCTAACGAAGTGAAGGTAGAAACCAAGAGCGAAAGAAACCAAAATCCGCTTGTTACCTTAGAAAGTTGTGATAAACAATTGTTGGGTCAGGTTTGTGCAAAGATTCGTTCTTTCCGTAAGCCAGAGCCTTATAAGGGTAAAGGTGTTAAGTTTGTTGGCGAGCAAATTCGTCGTAAGGCTGGTAAGTCAGCTGGAGCTAAATAATTATTCTAAAATTTGATTTATTATGACTTCAAAAATTGAAAGAAGATTAAAGATAAAGAGAGGCATCAGAGCTAAAATTTCAGGTTCTGCTTCTCGCCCTCGTATGACGGTTTTCAGAAGCAATAAACAGATTTATGTTCAATTGATTGATGATTTAACCGGAGTAACATTGGCCTCTGCTTCCTCTCTTGGAATGACAGAGAAAGTTGCAAAGAAGGAGCAAGCTGCCAAAGTTGGTGAATTAGTTGCAAAAAAAGCGCAAGAGGCTGGAATTACAGAGGTAGTATTTGACCGTAATGGATACTTGTATCACGGTAGAGTTAAAGAATTGGCTGATGCAGCTCGTAAAGGTGGACTTAAATTTTAATGGTTATGGCAGGGAATAATAATAAAGTAAAAACAACCAATCATTTGGAGTTAAAAGATAGATTAGTTGCCATTAATCGTGTTACAAAAGTAACGAAAGGTGGTCGTACTTTTAGTTTTGCAGCTATCGTTGT
>CALDQH010000069.1 GCA_937911935.1 uncultured Bacteroidales bacterium
GATAATGCTGATAATAAACGTCCAGGATTTAAGTTTGCTGAATATGAACTAAAAGGTGTTCCTGTTCGTTTGGCCATGGGTGCACGCGATTTGGAAAACAATACCGTTGAGGTGGCTCGTCGCGATACCCTTACCAAAGAAACCGTATCGTTCGATAATTTGACCGAATACATCCAAAACTTATTGGATGCTATTCAAAAAAATATCTACCAAAAAGCAGTGGATTTCCGTGCGTCTGTTACCCGCGAGGTAAATTCGTACGAAGAGTTCAAGGTAGAAATCGAAAAAGGCGGCTTTTTGCTTTGTCACTGGGATGGTACCCCCGAAACCGAAGAAAAAATCAAAGAAGAAACCAAAGCAACCATCCGTTGTATTCCTTTGGATGGCGATACCACTCCTGGTGTTTGTATGGTAACAGGCAAACCCTCTAAGCAGCGAGTAGTATTTGCAAGAGCTTATTAAAACAACTTATATTGGGCGTAAAAGACGCACTCAGTAGCAACAAGCGTGAGATAAAAGATGTATTTTACCTCATTGCCTTACAGGGACTAAATTACATAGTCCCTTTGTTGGTTTTACCCTACCTAATGAAAGTATTAGGTGCCGAAAAATTTGGTTATATCGGGTTTTCGCTGGCAGTAGCACAATACTTGATGCTGTTGGTCGATTTTGGATTTAATTTCAGTGCTACCAAACGCATTGCTTTGGCAAAAGATAATCAACAAGAACTCAATAAGATATTCTCGGCAACGGTGTATGCCAAAATGGGGCTCCTGTTGTTGAGTTTTGCCTTGCTGTTCGTGGTGTCGCTGGTACCAGAGCTTGCCGTTTACCGAACCACGATGCTCGTGATGTTTTTGGTAGTGATGGGGCAAGCAGGTTTGTTCGTGTTCTTATTTCAGGGATTGGGACAAATTAAGTGGGTGTCCATTTTTAATGGTATTGCTAAAGTATCCGTATTGCCACTTACCTTTTGGTTGGTAAAATCGCCCGACGATTATCTGTGGGCAGCATTTTTGCAAGGCATGGTGGCGATAGTAGCCGCCGTTATCTCGTGGGGTATGATTGCCAAAAACAAGTGGGTTAAGTTTGTATCGGTGTCGTGGAGCAATGTCAAAGAAGAATTGTCAGAGAGTTTCCCGATATTCTTATCAACGGCAGCTGCCAGTATTTATACCGCTTGTTTTGTGTTGATATTGGGCTATTTTGCGACTCCCCAGGAGGTTGGACAATATTCGGCAGTAGATAGAATCATGCGAGCACTATGTTACATGGCATTGATTCCCGTTTTGCAGGTGTTTTACCCCCATATTGCCAGTTTAGCGCAGCAAGATAAGGGGTTGGCGCTAAAACGAGTTGGCTATTTGTTTGGGGTTGTTGTGGCTTGTATGGTGCTCATAGGCTGTTGTATGGTATTTGCATCGCCCTATGTCATTACCTTTTTAGGCGATGATTATAATCATACAGATGGACTTTTTGCTATCATGGCTGTTGTACCTTTGTTTGTGGGACTGGGAGGCGTGGCAGGACAATTAGTACTTTTGGCCATTGGCGATTCGAGTTACAAAAATTATTTTCGGAATGTTTACATAGTGGCGGGTATAGTCGCTATTAGTAGCGTATTGGTGTTGTCTTATTTTTACGGCATGTACGGAACGGCGTTTGCGTTGTTGCTGACAGAAATAACCGTATGCGTGTTGATGATAAGCCCAGTTCGTAAGATATACAAAAGTTAAGTATGACATTGCATTTGCTGATTACATTTGGTTTGATGTTGTTTGCAGCAACCGATTTTGTGTTGCCTGCCGACAAGAAATTTCATCGTCTTATGTATCAGTTGGCATTTGCATTTGTTTTCGTTTTTTCGACCATTAAATATTACTACGGAGCTGATATACATTGGTATGTACGCATGTATGATGTGGTTGCTCCACCTATGGATATCGTAACTGGAAAGTTTCAGTGGCCAGCTTTCGAAATTGGATATACTTATTTTTGCAGTATATGCAAGTATATTGGTTTGTCTTATTGGGGACATACGGCAGTAGTCTCTGTGATTTATTTTTATGCCATCCATCGGTTGTTTCGACTTATGCCTCGATTTAAAGTCTTGGCCTTGTTCTTGTTGTTTACTTTCGATGTCAATTTGATTTTGGTACAAAATCGCCAATGTATGGCAGTGTCATTTCTTATTCTTGCTTATTTGGCATATTGCGAAAGTAAGAAAATTCGTACCCTGTTGTATGCTTTGTTAGCACTGTCGATGCACAAATCGGCTATCTTATTTGCCCTTCCAGTTGGTCTGTTTTGGATGTTCGGATTCCAAGTAAAGAAAGAAAACTACATGATGGTTTTTGCCCTGATGCTTTTGCTCTTAATCTTGCCCATGAATAAACTACTCTTTGCATTGGCAAATGCTGTTGGCATGAGCGAGAACATGCTGGTTTCTTTGAATCATCACTTGGCTATGGCGGACGCCATTCAACCCATTTTTATCTTGTATGCTTTTATGATTCTTTTCCTTTGTGTGTGTGATAATCAAAAAAATTATTTCTCCCAAATGAAAACTATCTTATTGGTATCTTCTTTGGCTTTGGCGTTGCTTTATCCCTATTACGCATCCTTGTTGCGTTATCGTTCCTATTTTATGCCATTCTTTATTGTTTATATACTTTCCACATGTTCTATGTTGTTGGAGCAAGAAGATAACGTAAAAAGCATCTTAAACAAGGTCTCTCAAAGGGTGCTTATGCAGGCATCATGTGGTGTGTTTGTTCTTTTTGCCTTTTTTTCTACCTATGTTACTTACAATTGGCTCAATTCTTTAAAAAGTAATCCATATACCATTTCGACTGTGTTTGATTTGTTAAAACGGGACGAAAAGGAGATTCGAGAAGAAAGAATGGAATTGGCAAAAAAGAATTGGGAACTGGATTTTGTCGAAGAAAGCGTTAACTAATCATGGATGTATCTATTATTATCGTCAATTACAATACTGGCAAATTGATTTTAAATTTGCTGGCATCCATTCGTAAGTACGTATCGGATATAACTTACGAGATTATTGTCGTTGATAATAATTCCTCCGAAAACATCTCCGAATTGCTTCTGCCTTATCAAAACGAGGTAAGATGCATATTGCTACCCGAGAATGTTGGTTTTGGTAGAGCCAATAACAAAGCTTTGGAATATGCTACGGGGCGTTATATTTTCTTTTTGAATCCCGATACCCTGTTGCTGAACAATGCCGTTAAAATATTGTCCGATTTTATGGATAATAATCCAAAGGTAGGGGTTTGCGGAGGTAATTTATACGACGAAAAGATGTGTCCTATTCATAGTTTTATGCCCATTCTACCATCGCCCTTATGGGATTTGAATACGCTTTTAGGAGAGCAACTTTTCAAGTTGAGGTACGGAAAGAACATTCAGCACAACTATACAGATCATCCCATCCAAGTAGGATATGTAACGGGAGCTGACATGTTGGTTAGGCGCGAAGTGTTAGACCAAGTGGGAGCATTTGACCCCGATTTCTTTATGTATTTCGAAGAAACCGAACTGACTCACCGCATTGTAAAAGCAGGGTGGAAAGTGTATGCGGTGCCAGATGCCAAAATTATACACTTAGAGGGGCAAAGTTTTGAGACTTCAGACAGACGCCAACAAATGGTGTCTAAATCTAAAAAGATTTATTACCAAAAAACAAGTACCATGTTTGCCTATCATGTGGCTAAAGTATTTTTTACCTTGTCTGCTTTGATGCGTATAGGGGTATTTACGCTAATTGGTAACCAGCAAAAACGGGCCTATTGGGCTACTATATACAAGAATATATGATATTAGTAACAGGAACATATCCTCCTCAACAATGTGGAGTGGCTGATTATTCATATTGCTTATTGAACAGCGAAGCTGGAAAAGCATCGGGCTGGAAATTATTGCATACGCAGGATTTGTCGTTTAAGGGCTTTAGACAGACTATCCGCGAAATCAAGCAGCAAGACGACGTAAATATCAATTTGCAATTTCCGTCGCGTGGTTTTGGTAAAAGTTTGTTTCCGCATTTTTTATGTGTTTACCTAAGATGCTTTACCCGTAAAAAAATATCCGTTACCGTACACGAATTTACCCAATTGGGTTGGAAAGGATTTATTTGTGCTTACATGATTTTGTTGTTTGCCAAACAATTGATCTTTACCAACGAGTTTGAGCGCGCGGCTGCCATCAAAAAAGTGCCTTGGGTAAAGAAAAAAAGTACTGTCATTAAAATCTTTTCGAATATTTCTCAATCGGACAACTTGCTGAAAATATCGCAACGAACTTACGATGTAGGTTGTTTTGGCTATATACGTCCCCTTAAAGGCATCGAAAATTTTATTGAGGTTGTTAAAGCAATCAAGGACAAACAAGGTGCATCGTTGAACGCCTATATTTTAGGTGAAACATGGCCCGATTTGCAAGAATATACCGCCAAAATTAGAGCAATGGCAGCCGATGCTGGTGTTACGATTTTGGAAGGACGTAATGATAAAGAAGTGGCAGATATTCTGGCAAATACCAAAGTGGCATACTTACCCTATCCTGATGGCCTGTCCGAAAGACGAGGTTCTTTCTTGGCATTTGTTCGCAATTTGGCGTTAATTGTATCGACCGAAGGTCCTTTTGTGACCCAGGTACAGCGCGACTATTTGAAAATTACAACCGAGGCACACGCCCCCGAAATTGTAAGTGGCTTACTGGCCTTATCGAGCGATGAACAAGATGCTATGCAGCAACAAATTATCTCTTTTGTAAAAAAAGAACTGCCTGCATCGTGGGATGACATTGTAAAACAATACAACAACTATTTACAGTAAATGATTTCTGTTTGCATAGCAACATATGGTGGCGAGAGGTTCATCAAAGAGCAGGTGGATTCGATTTTGGCACAACTATCTGCTGATGACGAGATTATTATCTCGGACGATGGTAGCACCGATAAAACGTTAGCAATTTTGGCGTCTTATCAAGACCCAAGAATCAAGGTGTACCAGCATCCTAAGGATGTGGCATTAAAGAAAAAACGCTTGTCGTCTTTTTATTTTGCAACGCAAAATTTTGAGTATGCGTTGATGCATGCCAAAGGGGATTATGTGTTTTTGTCGGACCAGGATGATGTGTGGAAACCCAACAAGTTGCAAGCCATGTTGCCATATTTGTCCGATTACGATGCCGTTATGTCCAGTTTTGAGATTGTTAACGAGCATATGCAAGTAACAAATCCGATGTTTTGGAAGGTGCAACCTTTCAAAAACAATGCCTTGTACAACATCGCCAAAAATCCATTTATAGGATGTTGCATGGCATTTCGAAAAGATTTTTTGTGCAAAGTATTGCCCTTTCCCAAAGGATTGATGTTGCACGATATTTGGTTGGGTATGATGAGTTTGCGTGGCAGGGGAATTAAATTTGTTGCCGAGCCTTTGCTTAGCTACCGCAAGCACGGTGCGAATGTGTCGGCAACCTCCGAACAAAGCAACAACCCCATATGGCTACGCCTATCGTATCGCATCAAAATGCTTTGGTTGTACCTATTTTACGCCCCAAAAGTAAAAGTAAAATGAATTGGAAGTTTTCGGTTTTATGCTCTTTATACTATAAAGAATCGCCCCAGGCTTTGCGTCAAAGTTTGGAGAGTATCTTTGCGCAAACTTTGCTGCCCAACGAGGTAGTTCTGGTTAAGGACGGTCCACTTACCGACGAATTAGAAAACGTGTTGGCAGATTTCTTACAGCGATACGATACCCTAAAAATAGTGCCCTTGGCAGTAAATTCGGGCTTGGGAGCCGCATTAAACGAGGGATTGAAACATTGCTCTTATCAGTTGGTTGCGCGTATGGATACCGACGATGTTGCCAAACCCAATCGTTTTGAACAACAGGTACAGGTTTTTAAAGCACAGCCCGATTTAGATATTGTTAGTGCATGGATAGAGGAGTTTCAGGGTGACACGTCGCACATTATCTCGGTGCGCAAATTACCCGAAATCCATGCTGAAATTTACGAATACGGTAAAAATCGTTGTCCCATCAATCATCCGGTGGTCATGTTCAAAAAATCGGCAGTAGAAAAGGCAGGTGGTTATCAACCTTTTCACCTGTTCGAAGATTACTACTTATGGGTGCGCATGCTGATGAGTGGGGCTAAATTTTACAACATACAAGCATCTTTGCTATATTTTAGAATCTCGCCCGATGTGTATAAACGAAGGGGTGGGTTGAAATACGCCCTCTCCGAGGCCAAGTTAGAAAAGCGGATGCACCGCATCGGCTACATCTCTTTCTTTAAAATGGTGTACAACATAGCTACCCGTTTTGTAGTGCGTGTTCTGCCTAATGGTATTAGAGGATGGGTTTATCAAAAAATGGCACGATAATTTAATGATAAGATGATATGAATTTGTTCGAGTTACGGTCTAAACTGCAATCCAGCAAAGGTGCTATGTATGTCATAGCATCTGTATTCTTTTTGACTACCTTGTTGCAAAACGTGTTGTTTCATTGGATAGTTTATGCAGAAACGTCGCATGCGATTGTTTGGTTTCCTTCGATGCTGATAAAGGTAAGTATTGCCTTGTTTTTTGCATCCTTTGCTTTGCTAACAAAACGTAAATATTGGGTGGTCATTGTTTCGGCAGTGTTTGCTTTTTGGTGCATGGCAGAACTCATTTATTTTCGTTCTAACAACATCTTTATCGAAAAATACGCCTTTACCATGATGGGTAATATGGCTGGGGTTTGGGATAGTATTTGGATTTTTAACAAACCAATAGATTGGTTGCTGTTGTTGCTTACCGCTATTTTGGGTATTGTTGTTTGGCTTTTTGATACGCCTAAGCGAAATGCAAAATCCTTTGCTGGTGTGCTGTTTGTTTCGTTGGTATTAAATGTAATTTCGTGCTATTCGATTCATCGCAAAATGGAATGCTTAGGCGAAACATGCGAACATCATAGAGTTTGGAATCCGTTTACTACCCATAATGGAGTGTCCTTATTGGGATTTACCAATGAGTTTTATGTGCAGAATGTTTCTGTTTTACACTCTTTGTTTTATCAAATCAAAGAACTGGCATTTTTGCCCTTTGAAAACGATGTTTTTGTTATGGAAGATATCGATAAGCAAAAAGCAGACACATTTGTGCTACCTGGCGATTCTTTGCCTACTCCCCAAACGCCTCTTTTGATTATTCTAGTAGAGAGTTTTGAAGCATGGACCATAACACCACAAGTTACCCCTAATCTATATGCATTCATTCAACAAACACCTACGTTGCTGTATGCTGATAGAGTAGCATCCCAAGCAAGGCATGGCGTCTCGGCAGATGGGCAAATGATTGTTAATACAGGTTTGCTGCCCATTACAGATGGAGCCACTTGCTTCCGTTTCCCAAGCAATGTATATCCAGCCGTTAGCCATCTGTATCAAAAACCAGCCTTGATAGCCGCATTGAGCCTTTCTTATTGGAACCAAAAATACATGAGCGATGCGTATGGTATTCCCCAATGCTTGCTACATCGGCTTTACCGGAACCCCTTTGATGAAGAATGAAAAGAACACCATGGAGAAGTTCGGAAAGTTGATC
>CALDQH010000070.1 GCA_937911935.1 uncultured Bacteroidales bacterium
GCGGTAGTGAAGGGCTTCCTGATTGAGTCGAGTTCCCTGGCAATGTGGACAGGTAACGAGCCTGGAGAATTGTTCTGCCCAACGTTGAGCACTGGCAGAAGCTTCTGTGTCGATTTGTTGCTGAATGTATTCTGAAATGCCGTTGTATGAACTGATGTAATTGCTAATGCCTTCGATGGTATTTTTGATAATAATACGTTCGTTGGTGCCGTAAATGATCTTGTCAATGAGTTCTTCGGGCAATTCGGCTATGGGAGTTTTGAGCGTGCATTGGTAATTTTCGCACAAAGCTCCAATTTGCGCAAAAATAGGTAGATGCTTGTATTTCCCCAAGGGAATAATGCCTCCTTCGTATATACTTAATTGATTATCGGGTATAATTTTTTCGATATCAATTTGGTTTATAGTTCCCATTCCATGGCAATAAGGACAGCATCCTTTAGGAGAATTAAAAGAAAAATTATGGGGAGCAGGCTCGGAATAGGCAATGCCACTTTCAGGGCACATGAGTTGCAAACTAAAATATCGGATGTCCTTTGGGTTATCTTTGGGGACAACAGCAACCATGCCATTGCCTTGTTGTAATGCTAACTGTAGCGATTTTTTGATGCGATTTTGACTGTTGTTGTTTACGACCAATTTGTCAATAACCACCTCGATGTCGTGTACCTTGTATCGCTCAAGACGCATGTCTTGTGTAATTTCTTTTAATATTCCATCGACACGAACATGCAAGAAACCCTTTTTACGAAGTTGTTCAAAAAGTTCGTGGTAGTGTCCTTTTCGACCTTTAACAACGGGTGATAATAACAATATGGCGGTGTCCTGATATTGTTCGTTGAGTAATGAAATGATTTGCTCTTCGGTGTATTTTACCATTTTTTTGCCAGTTACGTACGAAAAGGCTTCGCCTGCACGTGCGTAAAGCAAACGCAAGAAATCATAAATTTCGGTGATGGTACCTACGGTTGAACGGGGATTCTTATTGGTCGTTTTTTGTTCAATGGCAATAACGGGACTCAGACCATTTATCTCGTCCACATCTGGTTTATCGATGCCTCCTAAAAAATTGCGTGCATATGCCGAGAATGTTTCGATATAACGTCTTTGACCTTCTGCATACAGTGTGTCGAAGGCCAAAGAAGATTTCCCGCTACCACTTAATCCTGTAATGACGGTTAGTTTTTGGTGTGGTATGCGAACATCAACATTCTTTAAGTTGTGTACGCGGGCACCTAAAATCTCTATGTACGTGTTATTTTTCAATTGGAGTGCTGCGCTTATTAAGTATTTCTGTTGCTTTCTTGATGCAATGAACTAATGTGTCGTAGGTGGCTATTTGGTTGTCCATGTACACAAAGGCAATATCGATAGGCGATTCGGGTTTGTTGACTCGGTATGCTTCGCGGATTCTTCTTTTTAGCAGATTCCTATCGGTGGCATGCTTGATTAATCTTTTAGGAATAGATATAAGCATTCTGGAATGCGCTATGGTTGGCTGTTGGGTATAGTGGACGCGCAAGGGATAAACGGTAAATCGCTTTGATTTGTCAAAAAGTTGGTTGACTGCGATTTTTCCGTGTAGTCTTTCTTGTTTGGGTAAGTGTTGCATATAAAAAAATATCCCAAAAATACGAATTTTTGGGATAGGAGGGAAAGGAATAAACTGTTTTATTTTTTGTTGACCTTATTTTCTTTAAAAAATGCCTCGATGGCTCCAGTCATTGAGGGTACTTGTGGAGTGCCTGCTGCAATATCCAAACGTAGGTTGGCGTTGGTAACTGCTTGTGCGGTTTTGCTTCCTAAGGCAGCAATGATGGTTTCTCCTTGCTCGTAATTGGGGAAATTTTTAAGCAAAGAGTTGATTCCTTCGGGCGAAAAGAATACCAACATATCGTAGTCGAATGCTTCGTCTTTGCTAAATTCTGCACTTACTGTCTTGTAGAAAATAGCTTTTGTGCAGTTGATGTTGTTTTCTTGCAAAGTAGTTATGAAACTATCCTTGCATACGTCAGATACTGCATACAAGTACTTTTCGTCAGCGTGACGCTTGATTTGTGGAAGTAATTCTTCTACCTTGCTGGTTTCGGTAGCAGGGAAAAATACTTTGCGTTTGCGATACTTGATAAATTTTTGTAGGTATAGAGCAATCTTTTCTGAAACGCAAAAGTATTTCATGGTTTCCGGTATGGTAATGCGCATTTCGTCGCATAGACGGAAAAAATGATCGATGGCTGTTTTTGCGGTAAAAATAACAGCAGTAAAGTCCAATACTTCTATACGTTGTGCTCTGAATTCTTGTAAACTTAATCCTTCAACCTTGATAAATGGCTTAAAATCAATCTGAACATTATACTTAGACGCGATATCAAAGTAAGGGGATTTTTCGCTCGTAGGTTTGGGTTGAGATACGAGCATCTTTTTAATTTTCAGCATGTTAACCTTTGTTTAAATGTAAATTACATCGCCCATTTTATAAGGAATAATAGGGGGAGTATTTCGAGGGTGCAAAGGTACAAAATAAAATGGAAAATTAAATCGCCTCGGCAAAAGAAATGTCTAAATAAAATATAAAAGATAGAAACAGCGTATGCTAAAAGGATAGCCGCGATTAGAACATAGATGATGGTGGATGGTATGAGAGGAGCGTAAAGCAGTATGATAAAGGCGAAAAAGCACACGACCCCTACCATAATCGTTAGGCTAATGTATTTATAAATGAACGTTTGGATGCGATTGCCAAAAAAGAGCCTAAAGTAGGCTTGCATAAGGATAATCTTAAACAACATGTATGTGGTGATTCCTGCAAATCCGATTCCTATGATAGACCAAGAGCATTGTTCTGCTTTTAGTGTGTATGCCCCCAAGAGACTAATTCCAAACAGACTGAGCAAGAGCAGAATGTATTGTTGAATTTGGTCTCCGATGGTGATTTTGCCAATAAAAAACAAATCGCCTGTAAAGACGCTTTGCAAGGAGGCAGAGAAAATAGAATTACGCTGTTTAAACAGCAGTAGTATGGAAATGCATACTAAAAAAGAGATGCTAACCAATGTATCGCTGTTTAAAAGCGTATCTGTTAAAGGGATTCCTACATGTCGTTGTAATTCGTCGCTCATGTTAAGCAAGTATTACTGTGGTGCCGCTGTTGTTTCCGAGTTCGCTTGCTTGCGTAATGATGACTTTTTTTACTCCGTTTTGCAAGGCATTGAATGCATTTTCGAGTTTTGGAATCATGCCGCCTTGGATAATTCCCTCGTTTTTATATTGTTCGAATAGGGCGGGTGTGATGGTTGGTATGACGCTATTATCGTCGGTTTCATCGAATAAAACTCCCTTTTTTTCGAAGCAATATACAAGTGTGGTGTCGTAATGTTTTGCGAGTGCCTTGGCTGTTTCGGCTGCGATGGTGTCTGCATTGGTGTTGAGAAGACCATGTTGCTTGGAATAGCTTAAGGGTGCCATAACAGGTGTAATGTTAAGTTGAATAAGGTTGGCGAGCATCTCGTCGTTTACCTGTTTAACATCGCCAACAAAACCGTAGTCAATTTCTTTGACGGGGCGTTTGTCGCTTTTGATAATGGCTAAATCGGCTCCTGTTAATCCGAGTGCATTGATACCTTTGGCTTGCAAGCCAGCTACGATGTTTTTATTTACGAGTCCACCATAAACCATGGTAACTACTTGTAGCATAGCTTGGTCTGTGATGCGTCTTCCCTCTACCATTTTGCTTTCGATACCTAACTGGGTGGCGAATCGGGTGGCAGAGCGACCGCCTCCATGTACTAATGCTTTTGCTCCCTGGATAGTAGAAAATTTGCAGAGTAGATCGTTTAGACTTTCTGTTTCTTCGACAATTTTGCCGCCTACTTTAATGACAGTTAATGGTTCCATATAATTGTTTAAATGCGTCCCACATGACCAATGAGGCAGCAACGCTTACATTGAGCGAATGTTTGGTGCCAAATTGGGGAATCTCGATACATCCTTGGCATGCGTCAACTACTTTTTGTTGCACGCCTTTTACCTCGTTGCCTAATACAATAGCGTATCGTTTATTTGGGTCGAGTTGAAGATCGGGCAATGATATGCTATTTTCGGTTTGTTCGACGGCATAAACGGTGTAATCTTGTTGCTTTAAGGAATGTATTGCGTCGAGTGTATCTTCAAAAAACGTCCATTCCACCGAGTCTTCTGCTCCTAAGGCGGTTTTATGAATCTCGGCGTGTGGAGGAGTGGCTGTTATGCCACATAAGCAAATGTGTGCCACTCGAAAAGCGTCGGCAGTGCGAAACACAGACCCTACATTGTGAAGGCTGCGTACATTGTCTAATACCACAATCAAAGGAATCTTTTGACTTTGCTTGAACGTATCGATGTCGATTCGTTGTAATTCTGTTACAGATAGTTTTCGCATGGCGTATTATTGTGTTGCAAAAATAGTGTTTTTTTCTGATTTTTGGTTATCTCGGTGTGAGGCGTTGCGTAGGTATGTAAAATTTATTACTTTTGTCCATAATATATACCCATTTATGATGACCACCTGCGAATCCATACATCTTTTAAAGCAAATGCTTTCGATACCTTCTTTGAGTCGTAACGAGGAATCGAAGGCTTCGTTTTTGCAAGCATATTTGCAACAAATGGGTTGTGAGAAAGTAAATCGTGTAGGTAATAATGTTTACACGTATGCTTACGAATATGATGCAAAGAAACCTACTATCTTGCTTAATTCTCACATAGATACGGTAAAACCCAACGAGAATTGGACTTATGCTCCTTTTCAAGCAACTCAGGTTGGAGACAGTATCTATGGTTTGGGGGCAAATGATGCGCATGCTTCTGTGGTATCGCTTATTGCAGCCTTTGATTATTTACGTAGCACAAGACAGACTTACAATTTGATTCTGGGAATCTCGTGCGAAGAAGAGGTGTCTGGCAAGAACGGTGTTGAATGTATGTTGCAATCGTTGCCCGCTATCGATTTGGCTATAGTGGGCGAACCTACAGGTTTAGAGATGGCTGTAGCGGAAAGAGGTTTAATGGTAGTAGATTGTGTGGCTCACGGCAAGGCGGGTCATGCGGCTCGAAACGAAGGAATCAATGCTATTTATCGAGCGGTCACTGATATAGATTGGTGTAGGAATTATGAATTTCCTAAGGTCTCACAAGAGTTAGGCCCCGTGAAAATGACAGTTACTATCATAGAAGCGGGTAGCTTGCACAATGTGGTGCCTGATACCTGCAAATTTACCATAGATGTGAGATTAACAGAATGCTACACACATCAAGAAGTATTGGATATTATGCAAGAAAATATGCAGTCTGAGCTAAAGCCTCGATCCATGCGTTTGTGTGCGTCTGGTATAGATAAAGGACATCCTATTGTTGCTCGACATTTATCGATGAAACGGGGTGTTTTTGGCTCGGCGACCATGTCGGATCAGGCGTTAATGCCATTTCCTTCTGTAAAGGTTGGACCTGGAGATTCGGCGCGTTCGCACACCGCAGATGAGTACATAACTACCCAAGAAATTGAGCAAGCAATAACCTATTATATCCGTTTGTTAGATGGATTAACATTAAAATAAAACAATCCAGTTGTGAAAGTTCTTGATTTTTTTAAAAAGCACCCGATTTTGATTCACTTTATAGCCATGTTTCTGCTGGTTATAGGTATTTTAGTGGGTTTATTCTTTTGGTTAGATGATTATACACGGCATGGTCAAACCAATGTGGTTCCAGATGTACGTGGCATGATGCAACAGGAAGCAAGTGCTACATTAGAAAGTGTTTCGATGCAGTCTGCGGTGATAGACTCGGTTTTTCGCCCAACAGCAGAACCTGGAATTGTGTTAGAACAAAACCCTAGCGCAGGCTCTTTGGTTAAGGAAGGACGTCGTATTTATTTGATTGTCAACGCGAAGATGGCCCAAATGATACCATTCCCCGATGTGGTAGATATGTCGTTGAGGCAAGCTAAAGTGCAGATAGAGGGCGCTGAATTCTTGATTAAGGAGGTAAAATATGAGCCGTCGGAGTTCAAAGATTTAGTGTTGTATGTGGAATACAATGGTGATTCGATTCAGGCTGCTCAAAAAATTCCTTTCCGCTCGGAAGTGATTGTGCATGTGGGGCAGGGTGATTTGATCTTGCAGCCTGACTCTGTAGCAACAGATTCTATTGCTGTCGAAGAGGTTGATGATTCGTTGTTTGGTGAAGAATCTTTCTTTTGATTATGATCAACGAAGCATTTGAAGAAGATAAATTGGACGAAGAAAGCTCGGAATTAGAGCGCTTTGAGCATTTTAGGTTTGTTGCAGATCCAGGGCAAACCTTGATGCGTATTGATAAATTTCTGGCAGATAGAATACAACATGCTTCGCGAACCAAGATTCAAGCAGCCTTAGAGGCTGGTAATGTTTTGGTTAATGACAAAGCGACTAAATCGAACTACAGGATAAAGCCAGGTGATGTGGTTACCATTGTGCTGGATTATCCTCCACGTGATACGGAAATAATCCCTCAAAACATTCCACTTGATATTGTTTATGAGGATGATGATTTGTTGGTTATAAACAAAGCACCAGGTATGGTCGTACATCCTGGGCATGGAAATTTTGAAGGAACTTTGCTTAATGCATTGGCGTATCACTTTGCTGGCAATGAAACCTTTAACGCTTCGGATCCACGGTTGGGGTTGGTGCACCGCATCGATAAAGACACCTCTGGCTTGTTGGTTGTGGCAAAAAACGACTATGCCAAAATGTTCTTGGCAAAGCAATTCTTTTACAAAACAACGGAGCGATTGTATCAGGCTGTGGTATGGGGAGTACCTGCACAAAAAAAAGGCACAGTTGATACTTATATTGGTCGTAATCCCAAAGATAGATTACAAATGGCGGTTTATCCTCCCGATAAAGAAGGGGGGAAGCATGCCGTTACCCATTATACGGTTTTGGAACACTTTAATTGCGTTAGTGTTGTGGAGTGTAAACTGGAGACAGGTCGCACGCACCAAATTAGGGTACATATGAAACATTTGGGTCACCCTTTGTTTAATGACGAACGATATGGTGGGAACCAAATATTAAAAGGGACTACACAAGCCAAATATACGCAGTTTGTCAAAAATTGTTTTGAGGTATGTCCTCGTCAGGCGTTGCATGCAAAAACCTTGGGTTTTGAGCATCCGAGAACCCACGAACGTATGTTTTTTAACTCGGAGTTGCCCAAAGATATGGCATCGTTGATAGAGAAATGGCGCAGTTTATAGCAATTTTAGACTCTGAAAAATTAGTTGTATCTTTGCATTACATTAGTTAGAATTTAATTAGCATATTGAAAATGAATACCGTAGAAAAATTAGTAGCTTCTCAATTGTTGGAAGTTGAAGCCGTTAAATTACGTCCCAATGAACCTTTTACTTGGGCAAGTGGTTGGAAATCGCCTATCTACTGCGATAACCGTAAAACTTTGTCTTACCCAAAAGTTCGTAGCACTATTAAATTGGAATTGGCTCGCCTTATTCTCGAAAAATATCCTGATGTTGAGGTAATTGCAGGTGTGGCTACTGGTGCTATTGCGCAAGGTGCGTTAGTTGCCGATGCATTGGGCTTACCTTTTGTGTATGTTCGCTCGAGTGCCAAAGATCATGGTATGAAAAACTTGGTAGAGGGCTACTTGGAAGAGGGTAAAAAAGTAGTAGTGGTAGAAGATTTGATTTCTACTGGAGGTAGTAGCTTAAAAGCGGTTGCTGCACTTCGCGAAGAAAAGAAAGCCAACGTATTGGGTATGGTAGCCATCTTTACTTATCAATTCCCAGTGGCTCAAGCACAGTTTGCTGATGCAAAAGTAGAATTAACCACGCTTTCTAATTACAATGCATTGGTAGAAGCTGCTGCCGAAATCAATTACATTGATGATTCTGTCGTTCCTACCTTGCAAGAATGGCGTAAGGATCCTGCTAATTGGCAAAAATAATCGAAGGATGGAAACGTACGAGAGCAACGTTGTACATATACAAGCAGCGGCACAAAGCGTGTTCGATAAATTATCGAACTTAGAGAACTTGAAGCCCTTGTTGGATAATTTACCGCCCCAAGCAACCGAAAAGGTAAAGGACATTGCTGTAACAGCAGATACGTGTCGTTTTACCGTAGAGAATTTTGGCCAAATGGGCTTTAAAATTATCGAAAGAGAACCGAACAAAACCATCAAATTTTCGGGTGACGACACACCCGTTGAAGTCTTTTTGTGGATTCAATTGGTAGAAAAAGAAGCATACGATACCAAAATGAAAATTACGCTAAAGGCTGATATTCCTTTTATGCTCAAAATGATGGTAGGAGATAAATTAAAAGATGGTGTGAATCAAATAGCCACCTTGTTGTCTAAAATTCCATATTAAAAAGTTATGGCAAGCAAATTGTGGGAAAAGAAAACCCGAGTTGATAAAGATATAGAACGTTATACCATTGGTCGTGATGCCGAGATGGATATGTTTTTGGCACCATACGATGTATTGGGGTCTATGGCTCATGCTACGATGTTGGAATCGATAGGATTGCTATCGAAGCAAGATTTGAGTGAGTTGTTAAGTGGATTGAAACGAATTTATGCTGATATACAACAGGGTAAATTTGAGATAGAGGAGGGAGTTGAAGATATTCACTCACAGGTAGAAATGTTGCTTGGTGATGTTGGTAAGAAACTACACAGCGGACGCTCGCGCAACGACCAAGTCTTGGTGGATCTGCGTTTGTTTACACGTGCTAAGTTGCAAGAGGTCGTAGAAGAAGTCAAGAATTTGTTCGATGCATTGATAGCGCAAAGCGAACGCTACAAACACGTGTTATTGCCTGGTTATACCCATCTACAAATAGCCATGCCGTCGTCATTTGGACTTTGGTTTGGAGCTTATGCCGAAAGTTTGTTGGATGATATGCAATTGTTGCTTAGTGCCTACAAAATAGCAAATCGTAATCCATTGGGTTCGGCTGCAGGCTATGGTAATTCTTTCCCCTTAAATCGTCAGATGACAACCGATTTATTGGGATTTGATAGCATGGATTACAATGTGGTGTATGCTCAAATGGGTCGCGGAAAAACCGAACGAATTGTGGCCTCTGCCTTGGCATCGGTTGCAGGAACTATTTCTAAATTGGCATTTGATAGTTGTATGTACACCAGCCAAAACTTTGGTTTCTTAAAATTGGCGGATCAATTTACCACGGGTAGTAGCATTATGCCTCATAAGAAAAATCCTGATGTATTTGAACTAACCCGTGCAAAATGCAATAAGTTGCAAGGTATTCCTCAACAAATCACGATGATTATCAACAACTTGCCATCGGGTTATTTCCGCGATTTGCAAATAATCAAAGAGGTTTATTTGCCCATGTTCGACGAGATGATAGACATTTTGGTGATGACACGTAGCATGATCGAACAAATCAAGGTAAATGAAACTATTTTAGATGATAGCAAATATGACCTTATTTTTAGTGTAGAAGAAGTAAATAAACGTACATTGGCAGGTACTCCTTTCCGCGATGCTTATAAACAGGTCGGATTGGAAATAGAAGCAGGTAATTTTACACCAGATAAGCAAATTGAGCATACACACGAGGGTAGTATAGGTAACTTGTGCAACGCTCAAATACAAGCGTTGATGCAAAACGTATTGGATGGATTTACCTTTGATAAGGTAGCACTTGCACAAGAAAATTTATTGAAATAAAGTTATGTTGTTTGATACAACCATATTTGGACCAATAAGAAGCCGTCGTTTAGGTGTTTCTTTGGGGATAAATTTGCTCCCTCAACGCGGTAAAATATGCTCGTTCGACTGCATCTATTGCGAATGCGGTTTGAATAAAGATGGGAGAGAAGATACAACTTTGCCCACACGCGAGCAGGTACGTGCAGCCCTTGAAGAAAAGTTGGTAGCCTATAAAAATGCAGGTGGAGAGCCCATTGATACCTTTACATTTGCAGGCAATGGCGAACCTACGTTGCATCCAGAGTTCAAGGAGATTGTGTTGGATATTCAGAAACTTCGGAATCAATATTATCCAGATGCAAAAATTTCGGTGCTAACCAATGCTTGGCAGTTGGATAAGCCTTCTGTAATGGAAGGCTTGCTTCAAGTGGACAATGCTATCTTAAAGTTAGATAGTGCTATCCCCGAAACTTTGTTGAAAATGAATCGACCCGTATCGCCAACCTTCAGTATGGAGACACTTGTTGAGCAAATGACTTCGTTTAGAGGCGAATGCATAATACAGACGATGTTTTTACGTGGTGCAGGGGTAGATAATACAACGTCTGCAGAAATTGAGGCTTGGTTGAATGCATTAAAGCGTATTCAGCCTTCGTTAGTGCAATTGTATAGTATAAATCGGAAAGTACCCATAGAGGGCTTAGAACACGTAAGCGAAGCGGAATTAAATGCAATTGCATCTCAGGTAAAAGAAATCGGGATTAGAACTTTGGTTACGCCGTAATCAATAAAGAATGAAAAACGACAAGCGACAAATGACAAGCGGCAAGCAACGTATCTTGGTTTGTCCTTTGGATTGGGGGTTGGGCCATGCAACGCGCTGCATCCCCCTTATTTATGCCTTCTTGCAACAAGGACATGATGTTGTTTTAGCAGGTTCGGGTCCGTCATTTCGGTTGTTGCAACAAGAATTTCCACACTTAGCAGCAGTCTATTTTGAATCTTTTACCTTGCGATATTCCTCGGGCAAATCGCAGGTTTGGGCAGTTTTGAAATCATTCCCCCGACTCATAAATCGGACGATACAAGAAAACAAGCAGTTAAAAACAATTGTTAAGCAATACGATATAACGCAGGTACTTTCTGATAATCGTTTTGGCTGCTATCATCGTTTGGTTAAGAGTATTTACCTAACGCATCAGGTTTTTATTAAATTACCTTCTTCTTTTCGTTTTTTAGAGCCACTTGTAGCTTGGTTGCATCGCAAGGTAATGGATTGTTATGACGAGTGTTGGATTCCTGATTATCCATCTATGAAAGATAGTTTATCTGGAGAATTGTCGCATAAAAAACCATTGCCCAAGCATGCCAAATTTATAGGCCCTTTAAGTCGTTTTCATGGTTCGGTCGATAAAATAACGAAAGATTCTTTGACTGTTGCAGTTGTCTCTGGTGTGGAACCTCAAAGAAGTTTATTTGAGCAACAACTGTTGGATAGTTTGCAGTCTGTACAGTCGGAAGAAGTAATCCTTGTGCAAGGGATTCCAGGGCAAGATGTTAAGCCCTATATGCGTGGTAAGGTTAAGGTGTTTGCTACTATGCCGTCGGACGATTTAAAGCAATTGTTGCTGCGTGCTGAGCATATTATATGCCGTTCTGGGTATAGTTCTATTATGGATTTGCATGCCTTGGGAAAACTTTCGGCCGCCACCTTTGTTCCAACGCCAGGACAGAGCGAACAAGAATACCTGGCGTTGTATCTAAATGCTAAAAATCTCGGTGAGAACCGAAAGTGATTTTAACTCTCCCATACCAGGAAGGTTATACTGATAGTAACTAAGCAGAAGTTGTAGGACCTTTCTTTTTTCAGGTAAATTTAGCAATCCTTCGTTTGAAAGTGCAGTATGTAGCAATTGCTGGTCTGCTTTGTTTTGGTGTTTGATCCATTCGTTCTCCAATTTATCGTATGGATAAATGCCTATGTATTTGGAATAGGTCAACAGAAATTGAATGGGGAAAAGCCCATGTGTTTGGTTATCAGATAGGTAATGTATGCTTTGCACGATAAAATGGAACAATTCGGTGTCGGCATTGATACTTTCCAATGATTTCTGTATAACTTCTGCCATGAAGAAACAAATAGACATCCTTTGTGGGCTGTCGTATAGTTGGTACGAGACAGGATGTAGTTTGGCTTCTATGAGTTGTTGTATGTCCCTGTTTTCTCGATGATCTACCTCCATTTCTAAGATAGACATGGGTTGTAGGTGTTGCATCTTAATCTTGGCCTGTTTGCTTTGAGGTCGATATACCGTATAACTTACTTTGCCGTAATCACGTGTAAAAATAGAGACAATGTAGGCGTTGTCTTTGTATCGCGTGCAGTTTAATACAACTCCTTGAGTGCTGTGGTGCATTATTAGTATCGGATTACTTTGTGAATACTACAATTGTGTTGTTTGTTGTATAAATACAGCACATATACCCCCGGCTGTTCTAATGCAATGCGATCCGCCTGTTCTCCCTGGTCGATGAGTTTTCCCTGTAGGTTGTACAGTTGGAATGAGGTGAATTCACTACCATCCCAAAAGACCTCTTGAGCAGTGGGGTTTGGATAGACCTTGGCAGTGGATTGCCCGGTTTCTGGTATAGCAGTAGGCTCTTGGTACGTAATCACAGGTTCTATCCAAAGCGATAGATTCATCGGTTGTAGATTGTGCTGTGAGAACGGTTTCCATGTCTCATTATCTTTGTAGAATGCGTAATTTACACTTGGGATAGCACTATACAAAGCTAACGTATCGCTATTAGAAAGGTTGTCGTATTGTACTTCGACACCAACGAAAAATTGACTCGGAACTGCCACAGGTTGGTCAAAACGAATGTAGTTTTCTTTGTTGCTCCAAGCTACTTTTATGTATCTGCCCCAATTGTTGTCGCGTGTGCAGTAAGGATAAACAGGTTTTACTAATTTCTTCGCTAACAGATTTTTTGGAGTGTCATTCCCATCGTATATACAGAGGTAAACGGGTGCATTGATGTTGTATCTGCCCATGGCAGGCATTATATAGGCTCCATATATCCATCCATCCTGAGAAAGCGTAAACTTCTCTGCAAAAGCACTGTTCTTAAGTTGATTATGACCGCTGTAATAGCCTTGCTGGTGTTTGGGTAGAACAATCTTATCGCCCTTGTCAATGTGCGTTAAGCGTTCACAATTTTTATTCGCATAGGGATCTATGCCTTCCATAAATGATAGTTGCGGTTGATTGGGCGATAGCCAATTGGCTAATTGCTTGGAGTAATCCTGGTGATGATTCCATGCTGTATCCAATCGGGCGTAATAGTCGTTGGATGGATTAAGGCATGTAGAGCTACCACCTGTTAGTGCACCGATGATAAGCCCATTTTTTTCAAATAGGGGAGAACCAGAAGAACCAGCCTCTGTTGTCCCTTTGCTCCATCGATTGATATACCACCAGCCATTTTTGATTTGATCGGGAAGGTAACCCGGGTAGTTGCTAATGGTAGGAGTGTGGTTTAGGTAACTCATCTTTTTGCTGTCGCCAGCAGGATGCTGGATGCTAATAAAAGGAGGCTGAGGTGTTTTACTACGTGTCCAACCAGCAAGATATACGCGGTAATCTTTCGGTGGCATTTGATTGAGTTCCAAAAGTGCCATGTCTATATCGGTAGCCCATGCCTTTGCCGAACTACCAGCAATGGTAAATTCTTCGCTGCCTCGGATGGTGCTGTCTTGGGCTGTTACGGCATAATTAAAGTAAAAGATGGTGCGCGTTGCATCGTCTATTGCTTTTAAATTGTGCGCCGCTGTATAGATGTATGGTTTCCCTTCTGTGTTGTTAATTAAACATCCGCTGGCAAAATAAGAGTTGTTTTTAGAAACTACGTAAAGCAGGCAGACTGCTTGTTTTTGTTGCTGTAGATCGTTTGTAAAGTTGGCATGCGGACTACATGAATTGGATACGTTAAAATCGGCAGTAGCCCGATTATGTGCGATGCGTTCAATTCGAAACGAACCCGAAAAAGGAGCATCCAAGGGCTCTTGGTACTCGATAATAAGACTATCACCAGGTAGCGGTCTGATAGGAAGTATGCCTTGGCTGTTGAGGTTTATCGAACCAAAGGCCCCCAATACCTGTGTTTGGGTAGGATTGTAAACTAAAAATTTAGCCTCTTCTGGAATGTCTATTTGATCTAATACCAAGCTAATGGAGGCAGCTCCGCTTGAAACAATTCCCATGCGCCAAATACGTAGGTTATTATCTAATGTTTCCCATGTTCCGTGTTTGTCGGGGGTAAAGTCAAAATGCCCTACATTACCTACTATTTTTTGACGTGAATGATTGTCGAGGTTTTGCGTTGTGTCTATTTTGATGCTTGTATAAAAGGAAGAAACCGATCGCAATCGTGAGTATGTCTGGGTTGGCATAGGGGTTGGAAACCCTTCGCTCTCAATTTGAGCTACCGCATGCAAGCATAACAAAAAACATACAAGAATGTAGCATGTTCGTTTCATGGTAGGTAGGATTTTTGAAGAATGAGGATAGATTCATTCCCCATGTTAAAAAGCAAGTCCAAAATACTTAAGTTAGGGATAAAACCAAACTTGTCTGCAAATACTTGGTAGTATGAGATAGGTTTAAAATGGGGGTCTTCGCATTCTTTTTTGGTTAGTATGCAGTTTCTGTAATCGCAAGAAGAACCCTTCTCTATATATTGAGTGCTTTGTTTTAGCGTAGGTTGGATGCCAATAAGCTCACATATACATTGCGTTAATGCCTCGTTAAAATCGACCAAATAAGTGTATTCGTCCTTGTAAAAAGGACGAATATCGTCTTCGTAATACATAAAAAATGGGCTGTGTCGATAGGCGGATTCTAAAGCTCCCCAATGTAGTTTTTGCCATCCATTGTTTAGAATCTTAATGTCCTTATCAAGGGTTTTGTTGCCGTTGGACTTAAGAACGGGAATAATCAAATCCATGGGCCCATTGGCAGTCGCGATGCGGCATCTGTTTCGATAGGTTTGTTTTTCGTAGTGTTGATACACATCCGTAGTAAGGCTTGGGTAATGTGCGAATTTGCTAAAATATTGTACATTACCGGCATAAAAGGATGTTATGATTGGAGCCTGAATCATTTTATATTATCAACCCAACTAAACAATCGACTCCACCTGATGGACTTAAAGAATGGTTGATCTTTGTCGATGGACAACCATACAAAAAGTGGTTTGCCAACGATGTGGTCTTCTGGAACGTATCCCCAATAGCGTGAATCCTCTGAATTGTGTCGATTGTCGCCCATCATCCAATAATAATTCATTTTGAAGGTGTATTGGTTGGCTACTTGTCCGTTGATGTAAATGGTACTGTCTTTTACTTGTAAATCATTGCCTTCGTACACGCGGATGATACGTTCGTAAAGTGGTAGATTCTGCAAAGTAAGTTCTGTGGTACATCCTTTGCGTGGAATATAGATAGGACCATAGTTGTCGCGTTCCCAATTGTCGTATGCTTGTGGAAAGACTTTGCTTGAGAATAGGTTTGGATCGTCTATAACAGATACAACTTGTGGAAGTCCTTTGATTTTTTGGCAAGCACTCGCCGTTAATGGCAAGTAATAAACAGGGGGATAAACTCCATTTATGGGGCTAAAATCCATGTATTGCAAAATGGCGTTTCCATCTCTCCAGGTATTGATTAGGTGTCTATCGTCGTTGCTGATGCCTAGCATGTCGAATTGCTTATCGCTAATGGCACGCCCGTCGGTGCATACCAAATAATTGAATTGAACGCCTTTAGGCTCATCTTGGGCTTCTCCGTTGATGTAGATATGCTTGTTGATAATTTGTAGCGTATCGCCAGGCAATCCTACGCAGCGTTTCACGTAATTTTCACGACGATCGACTGGACGCCATACGATTTCGCCAAATTGTTCGGGATGTTTAAGTATGGTCTCTCTTCCATATCGACTGCATAGTTGATAATAGTCTGGATTGGGTACTAACGAAGCCACGGTATCACCTGCTGGAAAGTTGAATACCACGATGTCTAATGATTTAATGGTGTCTATGCCTGCTAAGCGGCGATAGTTCCATTGTATAGCGGTACTATATGATTTTCCTCCCCATGGAAAGGTATGTTGAACCAAGGGCATTGAGAGTGGGGTCATAGGGACACGAGGACCATAATGCATTTTGCTAACCAACAAGTAATCGCCTACCAATAGTGATTTCTCTAATGACGAAGAGGGGATCTGGTAATTTTGGAAAGCGTAATTGTTGATGAAATAAACCGCTATGAGTGCAAACACGATGGCATCTATCCAACTTAATAGGCTGTATAGATATGGATTTTTTACTCTTTTCCAAAAAGTCCAAGGGATAAACTTGGTAAGGTAGATGTCTGCAATTATGGGTAGTAGAAAGAGCCACCAATAATTACCTACCCATACAATGAATAAAATATAGGAGATACAAGCGATAGCGGCTTTAATCCATTGTTTGGTGGGTATATCTTTGAATGCAATCATAAAATACCAGTAATAATTAGAATTTTAACATGTCTTTCATGCCTAAGCAACCTTTTTTGCCGCATGCAAACTCGGCAGCAAGAACAGCTCCTAAAGCAAAACCGTTGCGGTTTTTGGCATCGTGAGTAATGGTAATATAATCAAAATCAGACTCGTATTGGATGGTATGAATACCAGGAACCATGCCTTCGCGAATGGCTTTAATGGTTAAAGTTGGATCTTGTGCCTTTCCTTCGCCCAATGCCCATTCTGTTTTTCGTTCGATGTTGTTTAAAATACCTTCGGCAAGGGTAATGGCAGTTCCGCTTGGAGCATCTAATTTTTGTGTGTGGTGAGTCTCCTCCATGCCTACTTGGTATGTAGGGAATTGATTCATGATACGAGCCAAATACTCATTAACAGCAAAAAAGATGTTCACGCCAAGGCTAAAGTTGGATGCCCAAAAGAATGCCAATCTTTTTTCTTCGCAAAGAGCCTTAATTTCGGGCATTTGTTCGGTCCAACCCGTGGTGCCAGATACAACAGAAACACCAGCTTGAAAGGCTTTTTTGTAGTTTTGAACAGCTACTTTGGGAGCTGTAAATTCAATGGCAATATCAGCGCTTTTAAAGGCCTGAGAATTAAAATCTTCTTGGTTGTCAATATCGATGCGGCTAACGATTTCGTGTCCGCGACTAAGGGCAATTTGTTCGATGATTTTGCCCATTTTTCCGTATCCAATTAATGCTATTTTCATGGGTTATGGTGTTTTGATCTTTTTTATAAAGTGTTAGGCAGACAAAAATACGAATTATCTGTGTAAAAAACGAACAAAATAAAGAAAACAGGATATAGAAGCAGCAGTGGGGTTTGTCTTTTCTAAAAACTTATCCTAATTTTGTGTCTCAAAATAGGTAAATATAAAGATTTTATGGAGGATAAAAATAAACCACCGTATGGACCACGTCCCGTATATCCAACTCCTCGACTTAATTGTTTGGTAAAGCGTCCCGAAAACACACCCGTTTGTGTAAAATGCGGTGCTTGTTTGTCGGGCAAATTGCAACAATCAACCCAGTTTACTTGCGATCATTGTGGACGAAAGTTTAATATGTGCCGCGACTGCGGACGCGATGCGTTCTGTCCTGAATGTGGTGGCTGGTTGTTGAATAGCTGGGAAGCAGCAGGCAAATGGTTAGTACGCATGCAAACCAATCCTCAAGAAGAGAGAAAACATAAACGGGAACACCTGTAGCTAAAAGTTTTCTGCTTGCTTTAAGGAGTCTAATTTTCCTACATCCAATAGTTTTAAATCAGGCTGCTCGTATCCATAAATGGGATAATTTAAACATTGATCCAAGTAAAAATCAATGATAGAAAATTTATCGGGATAGTTTTGCATTGCATCGAAAAGCACAGGAGAAAATCCGTGAATACCGCTAAATGCGTATGGCTTTAACGTTGAAATGTCAAGATTTTTATACGGAGTTTTTACTTGTCCTGTTTGCGTGTTTGTCCATGCTTTAAGGCGCATTTGTTCGTCAAAAAGCAAATAGCGGCTACTTTTACGCTGGCTTACCAATAAGGTTGCAGCGGCTTTTTGTTGATGATGGAGTTGCATCAGTGCCATTACATCGGCGTTAGATAGGATGTCCACATTATGAATCAAAAATGATTCATTGCCCAACAAAGGTTGGGCTTTTTTTATGGCACCTCCCGTCTCTAATAAAGCGTCTGTTTCGTCCGATATAGCAACTTCGGTTTCTGACCACTGATTTTGTAGGTATTGTACAATCTGATTGGCAAAATGATGTACGTTGACTACAAAAGAATGGATTCCACAACCTTGTAACTTTTCCATAACATGTCCCAAGAGCGGTTTGCCATTTACGGGCACAAGAGCTTTAGGCATGGTATCGGTGAGTGGTTTTAAACGGGAGCCTAATCCGGCTGCGAAAACAAAGGCTTTCATGGTTCTGTGCAATTAAACAATTGGGTAATGTGTTGCTCTCTGTGGTGTAAGCGTACTTGTACGTTAAATTTGTGGGCAAGATGTTCGGCAAGGTGTTGCGCTCCATAAACCGAGCGATGTTGTCCCCCTGTGCATCCAAAACAGAATTGAAGATGGGTAAATCCACGTTTTATGTAACGTTCAACGGCTGGATCGGCAAGTGCATATACATGCTCCATAAAGGTCAAAATTTCGCCGTCTTCTTCTAAAAAATCAATTACAGTTTGGTCTAAGCCTGTCAACTTTTTATAGGGCTCGTATCTGCCTGGATTGTGAATGGCACGGCAATCAAATACAAAGCCGCCTCCATTGCCCGAATAATCAGTGGGTATGCCTTTTTTATACGAGAAACTATATACATCAACGCACAATTTTTGTGGGTCTATGCAGGGTTGAATAACAGAAGTATCGTATTTTTTTACTAATTGGAGTAGTACTTCAGTTAGATAGGGGTATGCCTCGTAATCGTTCGATTTTAATAGATGCTGTAATTGTTGGATGGCAAAAGGTATGCTCGCAATAAAGTGCGCTTTCTGTTCGATAAGCCCTCTAAAGCCGTATGCTCCCAAGACTTGCAGGGTTCTAAAAAGGGCAAAAAGAGCGATGTTTTTGCCAAAGGTGGTATCGTCCACTTGGTAGTAGGGTGCTAAAGCTTTTTTGTACGTCTCAATAAGCGAGTTGCGCAAAGAGTCGGGCATGTTGGCTTTTGCTTGATATATAAAAGAGACCAAGTCGTAGTAGAAGGGACCTTTTCTGCCGCCTTGGTAGTCGATAAAATATGGTTGACCTTTTACAATCATGACATTTCTACTTTGAAAATCGCGATACATAAAAGTAGGAGAATCGACAGAAAGTAGGTCCGTGCACAACTTATCAAAATCGTCTTCTAAAAGTGCTTCGTTAAATTCAATACCCGATGGCTTTAAAAACTCGTACTTAAAGTAGTTTAGGTCCCAATAAACAGTACGTTTGTCAAAAGCAGCTTGGGGATAGCAATTTTGAAAATCCAAATCTTGGGCAACTTCAAACTGAATGCGAGGCAACTCGGCAATGGTTTTATGCAATAAGGCGATGGTCGATTCGCTGTATCCCTTGGCAATGTGCTCAAAAAATAAGGATTCGTCGCCTAAATCGCTTTGCAAGTAACATTGTTCGTTGGCTGATACGGCAAGGATTTGCGGGACAGCAATGCCACATGCCGTCATTTTTGCGGTTAGGGTTAAGAAAGCGTGGTTCTCTTTTAAATCAGAGCCATATACACCGATATAAGACTTATCCCCTTGCCACAAACGATAGTACACTCTATTAGAGCCAGAGCCCGCCAATACCCTGTATTGGGTAGGTCGGGCTCCGCTATATTGTTCAAAAAGTTGAAATAAAACTTCCATGTAGTATTACTTATTTCTTTTTGTTTGAAGAAGTCTTTGTTTTGGGTTTTTCTTTTTCAAGATTGTCAATAGTTGTGTTTTTCTTGTTCAAATCAGAACTAACATTGGCTATTTTCTCGTTAATTTTACTTAGTTCTTCGTTTAAAACACTACGTTCGGCATTTAACTTTTCTGCTTTCTTTTGATCTTTTTCGATAGCCTTGGTATCAACGTTTAAATCGTTAGTGCCTACAATCGTCTTGCTTGCTTCAAATTTTAGTTGAGCATCGGAGTTTTTCTTGATTTTTTTCTCAATTTTATCGCGTTGCTTTTGCAACTTAGCAAGTTCTTTGTCAATGCCTTTTAACTCTTCTTGGTGCGCTTGCATGGCTACATTGTAACGGTAGTGTTGCACATCTAAGTCTAAATCGGTAAGCCATTTGTACATTTTGTTGGTTGTAACGGTATCTTCTGTAGGGATGATAAAATTATCGTATCCTTGAGATAACAAAACGTTGATGGTACCCGCGTTTTTAGAACCGACAAATTGCACGTACATATCAAACATCTTATTCCAAATGAAGTTGTACTTTATCCCTTTAAAAGCGTAGAAATTCTTCTTTTTATTTCCTTCTACACCTTCGGTTTCCATGCGCTGGATAACAGCGGTTTCTATGTCTTCGACAGGGTAGTTAAACGTGATGGTATAACCCATAATGAGGTTTTTGTCGTAATTTAAAACACTCTTGATTTCGGGTTTTGCACCACTATCAGAAGTATAAGAACTTTCTTGTGCAATGATGCCTCCTGTTATGAACAAAGCAGCGCAAATAGCTATTATCTTTTTCATCGTATTAAGTTTTGTTTCACCTTGCAAAAATAACAAAAACAAAGGAAAGTTATGCTTTTGTGATCTAAAAATCGGTTAAAAATCGGTCATCATTTCCCCCTCGTACATGGCTTCTCCGCCCATGTCGTTGTTTTGTTGCACTTTGTTTCTTTTGGGGCGCATGTTACCAAAGTTGTACGAGATTGATATTCGGTAACTTCTTCCGACAGAAGTGTTGGCACTTTCTTGGTAGAAGTTATCGCTGTAATTGGTTCGTAAACTATTGGAGCGCGAGTTGAGAATGTCGTTTACCGTAAAGTTTACGCTTAACGCTTTGTTTAGGAACGATGCTTTAATGCCAGCATTTAATCCATATCGATGGTCAACAGTACCTTGAGCTACCAATCGGGGTGCATTGTAGTAGGCAGTTACTTGAGCTGATAAGTTGCTAAGTATTTTTACATTGGCATTAACTCTGGCATTCCAAGAGAAAGTTTCGGTTTTGGCAATTTTGTATTCCTCGTTTTCGCCTAAACTATAGTAGTATCCAGTAACACTTGTAGTTAGGTCCAAATAGTTTTTAAATAATCTGTTTTTAGCAATCAGTTCGATACCAGCATTGTGTGAATAGTTAATATTCTCGAAAGAATTCTCCATCACTCCTTCGTTATTTAGTTTGCTTACACGTTGAATAACGTTTTCTGTGTACGAATAATACAGACCTGCCGATAAGGTATGCTCATCCCATGTCTTTAAGTAATTTACCTCTACATTATTGCTAAATTCGGGCATCAACCAGGGGTTACCGTAGCTAATGTTGGTGGGATCCGAACGGTCGATGTAGTTATCAATGAGCCTTCCTCTTGGACGGTTAATGCGTCTGGTATAATTTAACTGAATTTCATTCTGTTTAGGCAATTCGAACGATAGGTATGCAGATGGGAATACTTGGAAATATGAACGGTTTATGTCATTTGCTTGCGTAATGGTTTCTTCGCCACGTACACCTAATTGAAAACCAAACCAATCAAATTTATTGCCGTAGCTGGCGTACAAGGCATAAATTTGTTCAGTGTATAAAAAGGGGCGATAGCGGTCTGCGATTTCTGTATGATTGGCATCGAAACTTCTGTCCTGGCTGTTGGTATAGTCAAAATTAGCCTTAGCACCTACCTCCAATTTAGAATTTGGGGTAAACTTGTTAAAATAATCTACTTGTGCAGATGCACTGTGTCCTATTTCGTTTTGTGTCTGATATTCGGATATTTGACTAATAATACCTTCGTTGTTGTATAGATTATGGTAGTCGCTATTATTGTCGCGGTATCTACCAAAGTAGTTTAAATTGGCTGTTATTTCCTCTTTGTCAGCTACAAATTTGTGTTTGTAATCGATGGTGGCATTGTAAAACGCCATATCACCCAGGCTGTTGGTAGTACGGTTGCGTGTGTTTGTGGTGTCTTTATTCTGATCAAGGCTTGTATAATGCAATAAACTACTTCTGTCAAAATGGTTGTATGCTCCAAAAGCACTCATGCCAATTTCGTTTTGTTTGTCAATGCGGTATGTAAATCCTGTACGTAAAAAGCCATTGTAAAAGCGGTTGATGTTATTGCTTGTTTGGTTCAAGTAGGTGGTGTCTTTGCCTGCATCGAACGAAGTACGATTATTGTAACTACTATTGGTGCGCAAATTGTGCCTACCCGATGCATTTAAAAAGAAGTCCCATTTTCCTTGGTTGTAATTGAAGTTTAGACCTAAATTGCCACCAGGATAGTCATTGCCTTCTTGGTAATTGGTGCCAGCCGAAACACTGCCAAAATAGCCCCCTTTATGAGATTCTTTCATGACAATGTTAATGATACCGACACTACCTTCTGGATTGTATTTGGCAGAGGGATTGGTGATGAGTTCTACCTTTTCGATGGTTTCGGCAGGTAGCATTTCAAGCACCTGTCCTTTATCGGTATCCGATAAACCAGAAGGTTTCCCGTTAATCCAAATTTCGACAGATGAGTTGTTGCGAAGTGAAACGTTTCCTTCTGTATCGACTTCGACAGATGGTATGTTTTCTAAAATATCGGTTGCCGATGCGCCTTCTGCTAAGATGTTGTCGGAAACATTAAATACTTTCTTGTCAATGTCCAATTGCATGGCGGATTTTTGCCCAACAACCTCTATCTCCTTGATAAGTTGCGTGTCTTCTTCTAAAATAATTTTCCCCAATCGAACGTGTGGATGTTCTTCGGATAGGGTAATGGGTTTATTAACTGTTTTGTAGCCTACAAACGTAATGGTAAGTGTATATTTACCAGCTGGAGCGTATAACTCAAATTTTCCGTCCATGTCAGATAGCGCACCAGTAACTAATTGATTGTTACTTTGTTGGTGTAGGGCTGTGTTGACGTACGCAAAGGGTTCGTTGCTGTTTTTGTCAATCAATGTGCCGCTTATTTTTAAATTATCGGCATACATGCAGGCTGCCCAAAGGCAAAAGATAAGGGTTAGGATATTCTTTTTCATATTTCGCAGACGATGCGGAATTTAAATGGTTTAATGCGGTGAAAAAAATATGGGGCTGATGAATAAAATTGAATCAGTCCCATATATGTTATAAAAAACTTTGTAGTGCTAATTGGTATGATTGCAACCCGAAGCCTGAGATGCACCCTTTACAAACGGGTGTTAAAAAAGATTCGTGTCTGTAACTCTCTCGGGCAAATACATTGGATAAATGTACTTCGACCACGGGAGTTGTTATGGCTTTGATGGCATCACCAATGGCAATAGAGGTGTGTGTGTAAGCACCGGCATTAAAAATAATGCCAGTGTATGAGAATCCTACTTCGTGTAATTTATTAATCAGTTCGCCTTCTACGTTCGACTGGAAATAATCAATTTGTATAGAACTAAACTGCTCGCGCAATGTTTTTAGGTACGAATCAAATCCTTCCTTGCCGTAAATTTCGGGCTCACGAGTACCTAACAAGTTGAGGTTAGGACCGTTTAAGATTAAAATTTTCATTATTAAACAAAAGTAATCCAACCGTGTGTATCGGGTTCGTCTCCGTATTGGATAGCACGAAGTTTGTTGTACAATTTGGTGCTAATAGGACCAGGCTTGCCATCTTTAGAGAATACGTACGATTTGTTGTTATCTAAGTCATCCAAACGTTCGATAGGACTGATCACAGCAGCAGTGCCACAAGCACCGGCTTCTTCGAATGTGCTCAATTCTTCTTCGGCAATAGGACGACGTTCTACTTTCAAACCCAAATCTTCTGCTAATACCATCAAACTTTTGTTGGTGATAGAAGGCAAGATAGAGGTAGATTGTGGTGTGATGTATGTATTGTCTTTAATGGCAAAGAAGTTTGCGGCACCGCATTCGTCAATGTATTTCTTTTCTTTGGCATCCAAATAAAATTCAGATGAATAACCTTTGGCGTGTGCTTCTTGGTGAGCTGCCAAACTAGCAGCATAGTTGCCACCTACTTTATAAATACCAGTTCCCAAAGGAGCTGAACGGTCGTATTTACGGGTAATAACATAAGGATTGGTAGAAAAACCACCTTTAAAGTAAGGACCTACTGGCGATACAAATACAATGAATAAGTAATCTTTGGCAGGACTAACACCAATTTGAGGCGTGTAGCCAAAAAGTACAGGGCGGATGTAAAGTGCTGCACCGCTTTCGTAGGGAGGAACAAACTCCATGTTGGCTTTTACTGCCATCATAACAGCTTTTTCAAAAACTCCTTCTGGCAATGCTGGCATACAAATACCATTGCATGATGAAGCCAAGCGTTTGGCATTTTCGTCAATGCGGAAGATGCGTACTTTGCCATCTTTTCCTTTAAATGCTTTTAAACCTTCAAAAGCTTCTTGACCATAGTGCAAGCATGTTGCCGCCATGTGTATGTTGATGGTTTCGTCAGTGTGTAGTTCTAACTCGCCCCATTTTCCATTGTGGTATTCGCAACGAACATTGGCATTTGTTTTTAGGTAGCCAAAACCCAATTCAGACCAATTGATATTTTCCATATGATTGTGTATTATTATTTTCCGTCGCAAAATTAACCCAAAAAAAGTAAAAAATGACACAAAAATGCATTAAAATTATTAAGTTTGTAAATTGAGAGTGATAATAAACCTGCAGACGATGAAAAATTATTGGTATTTCTGGCCTTTGGCGTGGTTGTACGGTTTGGGAGTTTATTTGCGCAACCGTTTTTTTGATTGGGGATGGCTCAAAACGCATACCTTTAAAAAGGCAGTTATTTCGGTAGGAAATATTACGGTCGGTGGTACAGGAAAGACACCTCATGTTGCCTATTTGATTGAATTGCTGCAACAACAGTTTGGTGTGGCAGTTGTGAGTAGAGGATATAAACGAAAATCGAAGGGATTGCAAGAAGCATCTGTATCCAGCAATAGTGAACAAATAGGCGATGAACCCTATCAATTATATCGAAAATACCCCAAAACCAAGGTGGTCGCCGAAGCAAATCGTTGCAAGGCTATTCGCTATATAGAGACTCATCATCCTTCGGTAGATGTGGTGGTGTTGGATGATGCTTTTCAGCATCGATATGTACAGCCAGGTCTATCTATCTTGTTGATAGATTACAATCGACTTATTACCCACGATAAACTATTGCCAGTAGGCTCATTGCGAGAACCTGCGTCGGCTCGCTATCGTGCGTCTGTTGTTATTGTGACCAAATGTCCTCCTCAAATAAAACCGATTGAGTTGCGCAACTTATACAATGACATTCAGCCACGTCCATACCAACGTATCTATTTTTCTTATTATCAATATGCGCCGTTAAAGTCGTTGATGACTAACCTAGAAAAGCCATTGACAAGGCAATTAGCGACATTAGTGGTTACGGGTATTGCCAGTCCACAGCCTATTTTAGATTACCTGACTCCTTTGGTAGGGTCGGTTTCAACTATTTCTTTTGCAGATCATCACCATTTTACCCGAAAAGATTGGGAGAAAATACAAAAGGACTTTCAACGCATCCATAATCCCAACAAGTGTATCGTAGTAACCGAAAAAGATGCTGCTCGATTGGTGGATAATAAACACATTCCTTCCGATTTGTTGCCATTTATATACGTGCTTCCCATTCGAGTTTGTTTTTTACAAGATAAAGAAAAAGAATTTAACCAATTGATAATTAGTTATGTTGACAAAAATAAACGAAACAGCGACTTTTTTGGCGGGTAAAATGCAATATTTGCCCAAAGTTGGTATTATCTTAGGTACAGGACTGGGCGAGTTGGCTACCCAAATTACAGAACGACAAGAGATTCCCTATCAAGAAATTCCCAACTTTCCTGTCTCAACGGTAGAGGGGCACTCTGGTAAGTTGATTATCGGAAAGTTAGGAACCACTCAGGTGCTTGCCATGCAAGGACGTTTTCACTACTACGAGGGTTATAGCATGAAAGAGGTGACATTCCCAGTTCGTGTTATGAAAGCGTTAGGCGTAGAAACTTTGTTGGTTTCTAATGCAGCGGGAGGTATGAACCCCGATTTTGAGATAGGCGATTTGATGATTATTTCTGATCATATCAATACCTTCCCCGAACACCCATTACGCGGTAAGAATGAGCCTTCTTTGGGTACTCGTTTCCCTGATATGAGCCAAGCATATCCTGCTTCTTTGCGCGATATGGCAAAGGCAATTGCTGTAAAACACGGTATTAAAGTTGTAGAAGGAGTGTATGTTGGCACATCAGGACCTACATTTGAAACTCCTGCCGAATACTACTACTTTAGAACGATAGGGGGTGATGCCGTTGGAATGTCCACCGTTCCCGAGGTTATTGTAGCAGTGCATGCAGGTATCAGGGTTTTTGCCATGTCTATTATTACCGATTTGGGAGTAGCAGGAAAAGTTGTTGAGGTGTCTCACGAGGAGGTGCAACAAATTGCCAACCAAGCACAGCCTAAGATGACTTTAATCATGAAAGAACTCATTGCACAGTTGTAATTTGTTGCGTATAGAGTTATCCTGCCCAATTTTCTCGGTCTAAATTTCGGTACGTAATGGCTTCAGACAAATGTTTGGCTTGTACGTTGGTGCTTCCTTCTAAGTCGGCAATGGTTCTACTTACTTTAAGGATGCGGTCGTATGCGCGTGCCGATAATTTAAGGTGATCCATGGCTTTTCGTAAAATAAGATGGCAGGAATCATCTAAAATAACATGACGATTTAGTAAGCGGGTGTTCATTTGCGCATTACAATGTATGTCCTTTTCGTCTTTGTAGCGTTCTAATTGGATGTTTCTTGCCTGAATGACCCGTTGTCGAATAGCCTGGCTGGTTTCTGCTTGTGTCCTACTGCTTAATTCATCAAAAGGTACTGGAGTTATTTCCACCTGAATATCGATTCGATCCAATAGGGGACCCGAAATTTTGTTCAAGTATTTTTGTACCGCTCCTGGTGCACATACGCACTCCTTCTCGGGGTGATTGTAATAACCGCAAGGGCATGGATTCATGGAGGCAACCAACATAAAACTAGCAGGGAATTCTACGCTAAGAGCGGCTCGAGATATTGTTATTTTTCTGTCTTCCAAGGGTTGTCGCATAACCTCTAAAACCGTACGCTTAAATTCTGGCAACTCGTCTAAAAATAAAACTCCATTGTGTGCCAAAGACATCTCGCCTGGTTGCGGATAGGAACCTCCCCCAACTAAAGCCACGTCGGATATGGTATGATGAGGGCTTCTAAAAGGGCGTTGATATAAAAGAGAGCAGTTCTTACCAATACTACCTGCTACCGAATGAATTTTGGTGGTTTCCAATGCTTCTGATAGAGACAAAGGAGGTAGGATTGAAGGTAACCGTTTGGCTAACATGGATTTGCCTGCTCCAGGAGGTCCTATCAATATAATGTTGTGACCGCCAGCAGCTGCTACCTCCATAGCCCTTTTAACTTTTTCTTGTCCTTTTACTTGTGAAAAATCCAGGTCTATGTTGCTTGCAAGTTCCGCAAACAGATTCTCTGTGTAGATTCTTGTGGGTTCAATCTGTTTTTTATCTTCTAAAAAGAGTACAACGTCAGTCAATGTTTCTACGCCTATTACTTCTAAATTGTTGACGACTGCAGCTTCTTTTGCATTCTCTTTGGGTAGTATGAATCCTCTAAATCCTTCTGTTTGAGCTCTTAGGGCAATGGGAAGTGCGCCTTTTATGGGTAGAATTTTCCCATCCAATGAGAGTTCGCCCATTATAAGGTATTGACTTAATTTTTCGCTGCAAATTTGGTTGTTTGCAGCCATGATGCCCATGGCTAAGGGCAAATCGTACGAAGACCCCTCTTTTCGGATATCGGCGGGGGACATGTTGACAATTACTTGTTGTCGTGGGAAACGGTAGCCATTGTAGGTAAAGGCTGATAGAATTCGCTCGTGGCTCTCTCTGACAGCGCTATCAGGTAGGCCAACCATAAAGAATCGAACACCAATGGATACGTTTACTTCGATGGTAATGGTGGTGGCGTCAATGCCTTGCACTGCCGCACCGTAGCATTTCACTAACATAAAAAGAAAAAAATTAAGATGATTAACAATTTGCTCCAACGAGAGTAATCGATTTTTTTCAATTACTCTCTATTAAATGATGTCGTTTTATGGGACTATGGAGCGGTTATGCCCGTAAAAACGTTTTTTTAAGCGTCGTGTTTTAATTTGGCAATGATGGTTTCATTACCTACTGTTACTTCGCCCATTTCTACCAATATTTCGGTATCAAGGGGTAAATAAAGGTCAACGCGCGAACCAAATTTAATATAGCCTAATTGTTCGTTGATGTTGCAGTCTTGTCCTTCTTTTGCATAAGTTACAATGCGACGTGCTAATGCTCCTGCAATTTGTCTAACGAGAATGGTTTTCTTGCACTTGGTTTCAATCAAAATAGTTGAGCGCTCATTTTCTGTACTTGATTTGGGAAGATAAGCGGCCATATACCTTCCGTTTTGATGTGATACGTGTTTTACTTTGCCAGCAATGGGGAACCAGTTGGCGTGCACATCAAACACAGACATAAAGATAGAAACTTGTAGGCGTTTCTCTTTAAGGAACTCATTCTCCATAGTAGGTTCGATAACCACAATTTTGCCATCGGCAGGTGCTACTATGTAGTTCTCGTCTGCAATCACGATACGATTGGGTATCCTAAAGAAATAAGTAAAGAAAATAAAGAATCCCAATGAGATAACTCCTGTGATGATGGATAAAACCATCGAATTAGCTAAATAGAACAACAAACTATTCATGATGATTAATCCGAATAGTAAGATAAGTAGCCAAGTTCTGCCTTCTTTGTGAATTTTTATCATAAAACGTTTAGTATTTCAAGGTAAATATATACAACAGGTATGCAAAGTAATAAACTATCGAAACGGTCTAGAATCCCACCGTGACCAGGTAAAATATTACCCGAATCTTTAATATTTGCTGCACGTTTTAGTAGCGATTCCGACAAATCTCCGTACGTGCCAAAGATAATAATAATAATGGCAAAAATCAACCATTGCCACCAGGTTGTATTGGATCCGATTGGCCATACGGTGGTAAATAAGTGCCATAACAACATGGAACCGCCAATGGTAAATGCGCAACCACCAAAAAAACCTTCCCATGATTTTTTAGGAGAGATGCGTTCAAACAATTTATGTTTTCCTAATGTGCAACCTACTAAATAAGCACCCGTATCGGACAGCCAGATTAAAATAAAAAGAGCAAAAACCCAATGAATCTGGTCGGGAACCGCAATCAAGTTGATTAAACTGCAAGGTAATGCAACTACGACTTGACCCAACATAGAAAAGGCAAGATTATGTATGGGTTGTTCTTTTTTGCGGTATAGTTCGTAAATAAATAAGCCCGTTATGCACAGAATGTATAATGCAGCAAAGACTAATGTTGTAAGCGTATTCCCAGTTGTCGAACCAATAAGACCATACAGAAGCATTCCACAAATAAACAGATAGGTAGTGGGAACCTGAATATTAAAACCTTTGTTAACCAAAGAGTAATACTCAATCAATCCCCATCCCATTACTATGGCAAATAACGTGGTTAGTGTTTTGTACTCTGGTTGAAAGTAAATGGAAGTAAGCACGATGCTTACAAATATAATCCCAGTAATGGTTCTTTGTATAAAATTTTTCATACTTCCTCCGGTTTTTCGCTATTTGCTATTTCGCTGTCGCTTTCGGTTTCAGCTTTTGGATCTTTGTTCTCGTTTTTTTTGTTCTCGTTCATGAGTTCATCCATGCGGCTTACCCATGGACGTTTGCCAAAAATACGTTCTACATCTTCGGTAAATATTACTTCGTTTTCTACCAATAGATTTGCCAATTCTTCGTGTTTATCTCTGTTGCTGGCAATGATAGATTTTGCTCGTTCGTATTGTTCCGACACGATGTTTTGCATCTCTTGGTCAATAATTTCGGCTGTTTTGTCGCTGTAGGGTTTGGTAAACGAGTAATCTGCTTGTGTTGAGTCGTAAAAACTAATATTTTTTAGTTTATCGCTCATGCCATAATAAACAACCATTGCGTACGCCATTTTGGTGGCACGCTCAAGATCGTTCAAAGCCCCTGTTGATACTTTTCCATAGCATACATCCTCTGCGGCTCGGCCACCTAATAAAGAACACATTTCATCCAACATTTGTTCTTTGGTGGTAAGTTGTCTTTCTTCTGGAAGATACCAAGCTGCGCCTAATGCTTTTCCACGAGGAACGATGGTAACTTTCACCAAAGGATTGGCAAATTCTAATAACCAACTAACAGAAGCATGTCCTGCCTCGTGTATGGCAATAGATCTTTTTTCAGAAAGAGTGGTAATTTTATTCTTTTTCTCTAATCCGCCGATGATACGATCGACAGCATCCAAGAAATCTTGTTTCTCTACTGCTTTTTTATTCTTTCTTGCAGCGATTAGCGCAGCTTCGTTACATACGTTAGCTATGTCAGCACCAGAGAATCCAGGGGTTTGTTTTGCCAAAAAGTCAATATTCAAATCTTGGGCTGTTTTTAGCGGACGAAGGTGTACCTGAAAGATTTCGTTACGTTCGTGTACGTCGGGTAAATCTACGCTGATTTGCCTGTCAAATCGACCAGCACGCAATAGGGCCTTGTCTAAGATGTCTGCTCGGTTAGTGGCTGCTAAAATAATAACACCACTATTCGAACCAAAACCATCCATCTCGGTAAGTAGTTGGTTTAGTGTGTTCTCGCGCTCATCGTTAGAGTTGAAGGCAGGGTTCTTGCCACGTGCTCTACCCACGGCATCTATTTCGTCAATAAAAATAATGCAAGGTGATTTTTCTTTGGCTTGTCTAAATAAATCACGTACGCGCGATGCACCTACGCCTACAAACATTTCGACAAAGTCCGAACCTGACATCGAAAAGAAGGGTACGTTTGCTTCGCCCGCAACCGCTTTAGCAAGTAGGGTTTTACCCGTTCCTGGAGGGCCTACCAATAGGGCTCCCTTAGGAATTTTTCCGCCTAAATCGGTATAGCGTTTTGGGTTTTTTAGAAAAGCGACAATTTCTTCTACTTCTTGTTTGGCACTTTCCAATCCAGCCACATCTTTAAAGGTAACTTTGCGGTTTGGGTTATCTTTGTCAAAAAGTTGCGCTTTTGATTTGCCAACATTAAAGATTCCCCCTTGAGGACCAGCACCTCCGCCCATGCGACGCATGATGAACATCCAAAGTAAAATAAAGAACAGCAGTGGACCAAAACTATACAAAATAGAATCGAAATAATCTTTGCGTTCTTCGTATCTAACCTTAATATTGTGTTCTGACGCATACTCATCAAATCGATCGCTCGATGGAATCTTTACCGTCAGTTGAGGTGCTTTGGTGTGTTGGGCAGCCTGAGCCGCGCCAAAGATTTCGATTAGCGCTGTAGTGTCGGCAGGAGAGATGCTTGCTTCTGCAATCCCCTCATTTTGTACGACGGTTACACTCTCTATATAGCCCTTTTCTACGTATTGCTTAAATTGAGAATAGTCAATGCCCTTCATAGGAGTTTCATCCCCCGTAAAGTGCAAGAATATTAAAATGATGGCAATCGCACCATACAACCAGTATAAATTGAACCGCATTTTGGGTAATTTATTAGGTTGTGGCTTTTTATCTTGTTTGTTATTACTCATGCTAAGTCTTCCAATTCAGTTAGTTGTGCATCTTCCCATAAGTGTTCTAAATCATAGAAAGCGCGGGGTTCACGTTGCATAATGTGTACCATTACGTTGCCGTAGTCTGCCACAATCCATTCGCTATTTTCAAACCCTTCCATGGCCATTGGCTTTTCTTGTACGTGTTCTCTTACGTAATCTTTTAGGTTTGTAGCAATAGCATTTACATGTGTATTCGAGTTACCCTCGCAGATAATCATGTAGTTGCAGATGGTGTTCTCTATACGGGTTAAGTCTGCCACTACAATGCGGCATCCTTTACTATCTTGTATCCCCTCGATAATGGTTTCTACCAATGTATTTTTGAAATTCATAGTTGTGTGCTAATTTTTGCAAAGATACTATTTTTTGCAACATTCTCAAATGCTTGTGTTACAATCTCGTTGTCGTCTAAGGCAATGGGGCTACCTGCGTCGCCCGATTCGCAAATGCGTTGTACGATAGGGATTTGTCCCAATAAGGTAAGCCCTTTTTCGGCAGCCAATTGTTTTACGCCATCTTTGCCAAATAAATAATATTTGTTGTTGGGAAGCTCGGCAGGAGTAAACCAAGCCATATTTTCTATTAGCCCCAAAATAGGTACATTTACTTTGTCGTTTTGGAACATATCAATGCCTTTGATAGCATCTGCCAAAGCGACAGCTTGTGGGGTGCTTACCACAATGGCTCCGTCCAATTGTAGGCTACCTACAATGGTTAGATGAATATCGCTTGTGCCTGGAGGTAAGTCTATTAAAAAGAAATCTAAATCGCCCCATGCAGCATCTGTAATAAGTTGTTTGATGGCATTGCTTGCCATAGCTCCTCTCCATACAATGGCACTTTTGGGATCGACAAAAAATCCTATCGACAAAATTTTTACTCCGTACTTTTCGATGGGAACGATTTTTCCTTCGTCGTCTGCAACGGGGCGCTCCGACTCTATGCCGAACATTTTAGGTATAGAAGGGCCAAAAATATCCGCATCTAACAAACCTACTTTGTAGCCTTGTTTAGCTAAGGCAACCGCTAAATTAGCAGACACCGTCGATTTACCAACTCCTCCTTTGCCAGATGAGATAGCAATTTTGCATTTAACTGACGATAGCGGTTTTTCCTCTACAGTTGTTTCTGGTTTTATGCTGATGATGTCAATATTTCCTTTGATGTCCACATCCTGACCGATGTAGGTTAAAATGGCTTGTTCGCAGGCTTTAACCAAAGATTTTCCAAATGGGTCATTGGGCCTAAGCAGCAAAGAGAATGTTACTTTTAGTCCATCAATGCGGATGTTGTCGGCTATCATGTTGAGGCTAACTATGTTACCTTCTTTGCCTGGATATTTAACGTGCGATAGTGCCTCTAATATTAAATTGGGATAAAGTGTCATGTTACTCAGTGGGTTGTGCAGCACTGCGTCGGCTGCGGTTAAAACTTCGATAATCGTCCTCTTCTATTTCTTCGGTGGGTTCTTCCCATTGTTGGCGTGGTGTCAATTTGAATTGAATGTATTTGATGGATAGTCCACGTTCTAACCATTGTTTCTCGTAGTATGTTTTGATAGACAGAATTTCGTTAACCCAATTAGAATGATACAAATCGTCTGTTTGGAATACAACAGGATATTGGTTGTGTTTAACCATCAACGAAGTGTAGGTGTACAAAAATGGGCTATCCGTTTTTAAATGAATAAGACCGTCTGGTACCAATATGTCTTGGTATCTTTGCATAAAATAGGTAGAAGTTAGTCGTTTTCTAACTTTCTTCATTTGTGGGTCAGGAAAAGTAATCCAAATCTCTGCTACCTCGTCTTTAGCAAAAAAATATTGAATCAATTCAATATTTGTGCGCAAGAAGGCAACGTTGCTCAATCCTTCTTCTAATGACATTTTGGCGCCAGTCCACATGCGAGAACCTTTAATGTCTATGCCGATGAAATTCTTATGGGGAAATAGTCGTGCAAGTTCTACGGTATATTCTCCCTTTCCGCAGCCTAATTCCAGGACAATCGGGTTGTCATTCTTAAAAAAATCACTCCATTTTCCTTTTTGGGGAAAAGTTCCTTCGGCTTGCAACTTACCAAATGGATATTGAAAGACATGGGGGTAAGTTTCCATGTCGGCAAATTTTGCTAATTTATTCTTTGACATATTATTATATCTTATCGGATGGGTTCTATGCTTATCCCAATTTGGGATATTCCGTACAATACGCTGTCTCTCATGCCGTGTACAACATCAAATGTATAAGTGCCGATCTTCGGGAAACGAATGTTACTCATATAAAGCAGTGGCATCTCATGCGTTGACAGTAGGCTTTTATTAATCCATTTGCCGCTGTTGTCAGCTAAGAAACATTCCAATGTATCAATGGCAATGGTGCTGTCTGGAGCAGTAGAACGAGTAAATAACCACAAGTTTTGATAGGGATATTGTTCTGTGTTACGAATATGAAGCAAAACATTGTAACGACTTGTCGTATCGTTCATGTCAACATGAAAACAGATAGAATCTTGCATATCCCATGCTTCTTGGGATATGTTCTGGTATTGTTCAAAAATGGCTGTATGGTTGCAAGAAACAAGCATTGCCATAGCAACCACAAAAAACCATGTTGTTAATGTTCTCATTTTTTCTGCTCGTTGTTTTCTGCTCGATGTGTACTTTTGTTCTTATTTTTCTTCTTGCGTTTTTTCTTGTTCTTGTTGTCGAATCGTGTTAAACTGCCTTCGCCAACAGAAACGGTGAAATCTATTGCTGGAGCTTGATTTTTGGATGAATTATCGCTAAGCGACTCTGGTTTCTGCCCTTTCTCGTTCATAGCAATCACTTCTTTGGCTCTGTCTAACGATATTTCTACCAAATTTTGTGGTGCATTGGGGGCGGTAGAGTAGGTCATTTTTCTGGCAAAAGCATCCAATTTAAAGAAATAATAAGTTTCGTTCTCTGTCTCCAAGTGGATGGACTTGTCGGGGAATTCTTTGATAGCCTCAATATAATTATCTAACTCAAAATTAAGGCAACATTTTAATTTAGCACATTGACCTGCTAATTTTTGTGGATTCATGGATAAATCCTGAACACGTGCAGCATTGGTTCCTACCGACGAGAATCTACTTAAAAAGGTAGAGCAACATAACTCTCTTCCGCAGGGACCTGTTCCGCCAATGCGTCCCGCTTCTTGTCTGGCGCCAATTTGCTTCATTTCGATGCGTACTTGGAAAACTTCTGCCAGTACCTTGATTAGTTGTCTAAAATCAACACGTTCGTCAGCAATGTAATAGAAAATAGCCTTGTTGCCATCGCCTTGGTACTCCACATCCCCAATCTTCATATCCAAATTAAGATCTTTGGCAATTTTTCGGGTGCGCAACATGGCATCGTGTTCTTTCGCTTTTGATTCTTCCCATTTCTCAATGTCGGTTGTGCGAGCCTTTCTGTACACTCTTTTGATTTCGTTCTTTTGTGGATCAAATCCGTTTTTACGCATTTGCAGGGCAACTAAATAACCTTGCATGGTAACAGTTCCGATGTCGTGTCCAGGATTGGATTCTACGGCTACAATATCCCCTTTCTCCAACGATAAGTTGTTCGAATTTAAATAATACCCTTTACGAGTATTTTTAAATTGAACTTCGACATATTGGCAACTATCTTTGTTAATCTCAATGTCTGCTAACCAATCGTGTATGCTTAACATCTGCCCAGAACTTTTTTTGCATCCGGCAGCAGTTAACCTGCGGTTTCCCTTATCTAAAGTGTAATCCATGTTATCTGATTTTAGTTTTTAATTGTAACCCCATGTGAAAGAGTACAATTTTACCATTCCCATTTTGCTCGATATCGTTGTAAGCCTTGGAAAAGGTATCTATGATAAATTCAATGTTTTCTACGGTTAAAAAACGAGCAAATTTTGGTGCAAAATCTTGCTCATGTACATCCAAATAATTTAAGTCAGTTTGCCCTAATTGAGAGATAAAGCATTCTCTTGTAAGATGTTGTGCATAATTGAGAAAGTTTTTTATTTCTTCTCTGCCTCGTTCGTTCAAAGCCTCTGCCCATTGTTTTAAATCCAAAACGCCATGTGGGCGTACAACTGCTAGCATTAAATTTCGGTACCACTCAAAAAAATCCTGGTTATTGCCCGATTGTTGTTGGATTTGTATGGCTTTTGTGTAATTCCCGTTGGCGATTCTTGCCACGGAAGCACCTACTGCTGTGACCATGTCGTTATAAGAAATGGCTGGAATGTGAATCATTTGTGTGCGTGACGTAATGGTACTCAATAGTAACTCAGGCGATTCACTTACCAAAATGAAATAGGTTTTTTCGGGTGGTTCTTCCAACAACTTGAGCAGCTTATTGGCGCAAACAGCATTCATTTTTTCGGGAAGCCAAATGATCATGACTTTCACTTCGCTTTGAAAGCCTTTGTAACTTAGTTTGCGGATAATCTCCTCACTTTCCTTGGCGTAAATCAAACCCTGTTTGCCGTCTCCAATGTGATTTATCCATTGTTGATACGAAAAATAGGGTGATGCAAGTACCATCTCGCGCCATTCTTCCATAAAATCATCGCAAATGGGTTCTGTGCTGTTTTTTACAATTGGAAAAACAAAATGCAAATCAGGATGAATTAACTTTTGGATCTGCTTGCACGACAAGCACTCTGCGCAGGCGTCTTCTTGTTGTTTATTAGCGCAAAGTAGGTATTGTGCCAATGCAATGGCTAATCCTAATTTGCCAGAGCCCTCATTTCCCCACAGAAGCATAGCATGCGGCAACCTATTCTCTTTTACCAAAGAGATTAGCCGTTTCTTGATTTCATTTTGTCCGATAATGTTCCGAAAAAGCATACTACGCGAAATATCTACAAAGATAATGTAACCGATTGTTATGTGCAAGGCGTGCGCTATCAAAATTTGTCAAATACAACGAACGATATGAATAATAGTTTTTTTTCGATTTATCAAAAAAATGATAAGAAAGATGATAAAAAAATGAGAGAGAAAGAATATTTTTTTGTCAAATAAACTATATTTGCTCCGTAAAATTTACTAATCAATAGCATTATGAGACTTATTATTCAGCCCGATTACGAAAACATGTCTAAATGGGCAGCCAAGTATGTGGCACAAAAGATCAATGCTGCTTGTCCAACCCCTCAAAAACCATTTGTGTTGGGATTGCCAACAGGCTCATCTCCATTGGGTATGTATCGTGAATTGATAAAATTAAATCAACAGAATATCGTATCGTTTGCTCATGTTATTACCTTTAACATGGACGAATACGTAAATTTGCCCAAGGAACACCCAGAAAGTTATCATTCATTTATGTGGAATAACTTTTTTAATCACATCGATATTAATCCACAAAATGTACATATCTTAAACGGAAATGCGCCCGACTTAGAGGCAGAATGTGCTCAATATGAGGCAGCCATCTTGCAAGCTGGTGGTATCGATTTATTTTTAGGAGGAATTGGTCCAGATGGACACATTGCATTTAACGAGCCAGGTTCTTCTTTGTCATCGCGCACCCGTGTTAAGACATTAACAACCGATACCATTATTGCTAATTCACGTTTCTTTGATAACGACGTAAATAAAGTTCCCAAAACAGCTTTGACAGTAGGGGTTGGCACGGTGATGGATGCAAAAGAGGTTTTGATTTTAGTAAATGGTCATAACAAAGCACGTGCTTTGGCAGCGGCAGTAGAGGGTAGCGTAAACCATATGTGGACCATCAGCGCTTTGCAGATGCACCCCAAAGGTATTATCGTTTGCGACGAAGCCGCAACTCTTGAATTAAAAGTAGGAACCTATAAATATTTCTTGGATATCGAGAAAGATAATTTAAAGTAATCAATAGTTCTAAAAGTTAAGGGGCTGACTTAAGTCAGCCCCTTGTTTATTTGTAAACTACTGTTCTTATTGGTAAAAAATTAAAAGGGAAGTCCGTCATCCGAGCCTTCGGCTGCAAATGGATCTTCGTTTTGTGGGGCAGCAGCTTTTGCTGCAGACGAAGGAGCAGGAGCCCCTGGTGTGCTATCGGCTCTGCGACCCAATAATTGCATGTCGTTAGCAATAATTTCTGTTGTGTAATGTTTTACACCATCTTTTTCCCAACTGCGGGTTTGCAATTCTCCCTCAATATATAGTTGAGTTCCTTTTCTAACGTATTGTTCGGCAACTTTTGCCAAACCGCGCCAAATAACAATGTTGTGCCATTCAGTTTTTTCAGGCACTTCTTTTCCATCTTGAGTTTTGTATCCTCTTTTGGTTGTTGCCAATGTAAAAGAAGCAACGGGAACATTGTCTGAGATATAGCGTACTTCAGGATCACGTCCTACATTTCCAATTAAAATAACTTTGTTTAGTGACATAATGTTTAGTGTTTAATGTTGAAAAAATTAAGATTAAGACAGAGCTTACAAATAGTGTTTATCACTATAAGTGATAGGCAAAAGTAGTAAAATTATTGTATAATTCAACAGGATATACGAATTTTTATTGCATATTTACTTTTGTTAAAATATGCGTGACATGGGTAATCTTACTTAAAAATAACTATATTTACCCAATAAAATATTTCTATGACTCAGAAATTATCCTTTTTAGGGTTACTGCTTTTGTGTGTATGGATTATTTCATGTACTCCCGATAACCGTGCAGATAACTCAAATTCGCACGATTTACAAGAAATATTACAAGACGATACCCTACGTGTTATAACCATGTACGGACCTACTACTTATTTTATGTATCGTGATAATGAAATGGGGTATGAGTACGAGATAGCCAAGCAATTATGTCGAGATATGGGAGTCGAACTAAAACTAATCCTTGCTCCGACACAACAAACTATGATTGAATGGTTGCAATCGGGAATAGGAGATGTTATTGCTTATAGAGTCCCATACACCCATCAATATAAAAAGAAACTTAGCTATACCAAGCGCGAGTATATTAGTAATCAGGTATTGGTTCAATGTTATTCGGATACGATGCTAAAAACGGTGCTGGATTTGGTAGGGCATACCATTGTTGTCCCTCATAAAAGCATTTTTCAACAACGTCTTAACGACTTAAACGACGAAGTTGGTGGCGGTATCGAAGTTGAAACTGTCGATGATTCTATATCTTCCGATCAATTGATTGCACAGGTTGCCTATCATCAAATCCCTTTTACAATATCAGACGATGTCTCGGCAAGACTCAATAAAACATATTTTGGCAATTTAGATTACAGCCTTGCCATTAGTTTTCCCCAACGATATGCTTGGGTGGTATCAAAGAAATCTCCCCACTTATTGGAATATATCAACAATTGGGTAGCAGAACTCAATAACAGACCGGCTGTCTCTTTGATTTATCGTAAATATTTTGAGAAAAGTAAATATTTCGAGTCGGAAGGTTTAGCACGCATACCCGTTCCCGGTCGTATATCTCCTTTTGATCCCATCTTTAAGCAAGCAGCTAAAAAAATAGGTTGGGATTGGCGTTTGTTGGCAGCCATTGCTTACAAGGAGTCTAAGTTTAACAGTGATGTCGTCTCTTGGGCGGGTGCTTGCGGATTGATGCAATTGATGCCTAATACGGCTCTTTCGTTAGGATTGCCACAAGAAGAAATCTTTAACCCTCAAAAAAATGTAGAGGCTGCCGTTGCCTATCTTCGCTCCTTAGAAAAAATATTTATCGGTATAGACGATGCAGAAGAAAGGGTAAAATTCGAATTGGCAGCGTATAATGCAGGTCCAGGGCATGTTTTTGATGCGCGAGCATTGGCAAGTAAATACCAAAAAGACCCTAATAAATGGGAGTATGTGAGAGAATATCTGTTAAAAAAGACAGAACCAGAATATTATTCAGATCAAGTGTGTCGATTTGGTTATTGTCGTGGCAGAGAACCCGTTACTTATGTCGATGTTATTATGAGTAAGTACGCGGATTATAAACTGTGGGCAAGGTAAAAGCCCATCTTGTCGCGTTATCCTAACGTGTGCTGTCGATTTTTGCGACATATTCCCTTCCCACTCCATTATCAGTAAATAGAAAGGGGCTGACTAATTCTTTTAGCCAGCCCCTTTTCGTATGGTTCAATCAATGATTATTCATTGATGCTTTCACCTTCTTTACTAGCGATATTAACGTCAATTACGTTGCGTTTAGCTTCCATAATTTTTTCGTATTCTTCGCGTGAAGCAACGACAATCTTTTCGAATTCGGCTTGACCAGTACCTGCAGGAATCAAGTGACCGCAGATAACGTTTTCTTTCATGCCTTCCAATTTATCTACCTTGCCGTTGATAGCAGCATCGTTCAATACTTTTGTGGTTTCTTGGAACGAAGCAGCCGACATAAAGCTGGTAGTTTGCAATGCAGCACGTGTGATACCTTGCAAAATTTGGCTCGAAGTTGCAGGAACAGCATCACGTGTTTCAACAGGACGTAAGTCTTTGCGTTTCAATGCACTGTTTTCATCACGAAGTTTGCGTGCTGTAATAATCATACCACGTTGGAAAATTTGTGAGTCACCTGCATCAGTAACCACTTTTTTGCCCCAAATTTGGTCATTTTCAGCCATGAAGGCTTGTTTGTCCACAATTTGTTTTTCCAAGAAACGTGTATCACCTGGGTCGTCAATTTCAACTTTACGCATCATTTGACGTACAATAACCTCAAAGTGTTTATCGTTGATTTTTACACCTTGCGAACGATATACATCTTGCACCTCGTTAACGATATATTCTTGTACTGCGGTAGGACCTTTGATCGCCAAAATATCCGATGGGGTAATTGCACCGTCTGATAATGCACCACCAGCACGTACAAAGTCGTTTTCTTGTACCAAAATTTGTTTTGATAGAGGTACTAAATAGCGTCTTTCTTCGCCCGATTTAGAAGTAATGATAATTTCACGTTGACCACGTTTAATTTTACCAAAGCTAACTTCACCATCAATTTCTGATACAATAGCAGGGTTAGATGGGTTACGTGCTTCGAATAGTTCAGTAACACGAGGAAGACCACCCGTGATGTCACCTGCTTTGCTTACAGCGCGAGGTATCTTGAATAGGGTTTGACCTACTTCGATAGCAGCACCTTCGTCCAACGATACGTGTGCACCCACAGGAAGAGCATAGTTGCGAACAACATTTCCTTCGGCATCCAATACTTGAGCAGAAGGAACTTTGTTCTTGTCTCTCGACTCGATGATGATTTTTTCCTTCAAACCAGTTTGTTCGTCCGATTCGGTTTTATAGGTGACGTTTTCAATTAAGCTTTCAAATTGAATTTTACCAGTTACCTCAGAAATAACAACCGCATTAAATGGATCCCATTCGCAGATTACATCACCTTTTTTCAATTTAGAACCCGATTTTAGGAACAAGGTAGATGCGTATGGGATATTTTGTTGGGTTAATACTACTTTGGTATTAGGTTCAACGATACGCATTTCAGTCAAACGGCTTACAACAATTTCTTTGCCGTCTGCGGCTGTTACGGTGCGTAATTCGTCTATTTCAAGTACACCTTCGTAACGTGAGATTAACTTATTCTCGGTAGCAACGTTTGATGCAACACCACCCACGTGGAAAGTACGAAGCGTAAGCTGAGTACCGGGCTCACCGATAGATTGTGCAGCAATAACACCCACAGCTTCTCCTTTATGTACCATTCTGCCAGTGGCCAAGTTGCGACCATAACATTTAGCACAAACACCTTTTTTCGATTCGCAAGTTAATACCGAACGAATTTCCACCTGTTCGATAGGTGATTCTTGGATGATGCGAGCAGCATCTTCTGTAATCTCTTCGCCAGCACCCACAATTACTTTATTGGTAATAGGATGGATTACATCGTGTACAGAAACACGGCCCAAGATGCGTTCTTCCAAGGTAGAAATAACATCTTCGTTGTTTTTAAGTTCGGTTGCAATCAAACCACGCAAAGTGCCGCAGTCTTCTTCTTGAATAATCACATCGTGCGATACGTCCACCAAACGACGGGTCAAGTAACCAGCGTCCGCTGTTTTCAAAGCGGTATCCGCCAAACCTTTACGAGCACCGTGGGTAGAAATAAAGTATTCCAACACCGAAAGACCTTCTTTAAAGTTCGATAAAATGGGGTTTTCAATAATTTGACCACCTTCCGAACCTGCTTTCTGAGGTTTAGCCATCAAACCACGCATACCGCATAACTGGCTAATCTGTGTTTCAGAACCACGAGCACCCGAGTGCAACATCATGTAAACAGAGTTAAAGCCTTGTTCGTCTTCTTGCAATTGTTTAATCAAGATGCGCGATAGGTTGTTGTTAACGTGTGTCCAAGTATCAATAATTTGGTTGTAACGTTCGTTGTAAGTAATAAGACCCATGTTATAGTTCATCATGATGTCTTCTACTTTTTGGTAACCTTCTGCAACCAAACTTTCTTTTTCAGCAGGAATAATTACGTTTTCAAGGTTAAACGACAAGCAACCTTTGAATGCCATGTAGTAACCCAAGTTCTTGATATCGTCCAAGAAATCGGCTGTACGAGCCACACCGCATACGTTAATTACTTTGCTAATGATGTTACGCAACGATTTTTTGGTAATCAATTCGTTGATGTATCCTACTTCGTTAGGAACGCATTCGTTTACCAATACACGACCTACGGTAGTTTCAATCAATTTGGTAACAACCAAACTGTTTTCAACGTCTTTGGTTTTAACCGTAATTTTAGCGTTCAACGATACTTTACGTTCGTTGTATGCGATGGTTACTTCTTCGGGAGAATAGAATTTTAAACCTTCACCCAAAGCTCCTGGACGTTCTTTGGTCATGTAGTACAAGCCCAAAATCATGTCTTGAGAAGGTACCGTAATAGGCGCACCGTTAGCAGGGTTCAAGATGTTGTGCGAAGCCAACATCAAGATTTGTGCTTCCAATACAGCTTCGTTACCTAATGGCAAGTGTACCGCCATTTGGTCACCGTCAAAGTCCGCGTTGAACGCAGTACATGCAAGTGGGTGAAGTTGAATTGCTTTACCTTCAATCATTTTGGGTTGGAATGCTTGGATACCCAAACGGTGCAAGGTTGGAGCACGGTTAAGCAATACTGGGTGTCCTTTCATTACATGTTCCAAAATATCCCAAACAATGGGGTCTTTGCGGAAATCCACCATTTTTTTGGCAGCTTTCACAGTTTTAACCGTACCACGTTCAATCAACTTGCGGATAACAAAAGGTTTGTATAGCTCAATTGCCATATCCTTTGGAAGACCACATTCGTGCATGCGAAGTTCAGGACCAACAACGATAACCGAACGAGCAGAGTAGTCAACACGTTTACCCAATAAGTTTTGACGGAAACGACCTTGTTTACCTTTCAAACTGTCCGATAGAGATTTAAGTGGACGGTTTGCATCAGCTTTAACTGCGGTCGATTTACGAGTATTGTCAAATAGAGAGTCAACAGCTTCTTGTAACATACGTTTTTCGTTACGTAAGATTACATCAGGAGCTTTAATCTCAATTAATTTTTTTAGACGGTTGTTACGAATAATAACGCGACGATACAAATCGTTCAAATCGGAGGTAGCAAAACGACCACCATCCAATGGAACCAAAGGACGCAATTCGGGTGGAATGACAGGAACTACGTTCACAATCATCCATTCGGGTTTGTTGCGATTTTTCGAAGCGCGGAACGATTCAATAACTTGAAGACGTTTCAACGCTTCTGTTTTGCGTTGTTGAGCAGAATCGCTATTGGCTTTGTCGCGTAGTTCGTACGATAGGCTATCCAAATCCAAACGCATCAACATATCTTGGATTGCTTCTGCACCCATTTTTGCGATAAATTTATTGGGGTCTGTATCTTCCAATAAATAGTTTTCGCGGGGTAGAGAATCCATGATGTCCAAGTATTCTTCTTCTGTTAGCAAGTCGCCAGCAGCCAAGTCGGTTCTAATACCTGGTTGAATAATGATATAACGTTCGTAATAGATAATAGAATCCAATTTCTTGGTGGGCAATCCCAACAAGTAACCTATTTTATTAGGTAGCGAACGGAAATACCAAATGTGTGCAACAGGAACAACTAGTTTGATGTGTCCCATGCGTTCACGACGTACCTTTTTCTCCGTTACTTCAACACCGCAACGGTCGCAAGTAATGCCTTTGTAACGAATGCTTCTGTATTTGCCGCAGTGACATTCGTAGTCTTTGGTAGGACCAAAGATACGTTCACAGAACAAACCATCGCGTTCGGGTTTATAGGTACGATAGTTAATGGTTTCCGGTTTTAGCACTTCACCACTTGATTGCTCCAAAATTTCTTCGGGAGAAGCCAAGCTAATGGTAATCTTGCTAAAATTATTTTTTTGTTTATTATCAGTTCTAAATGCCATAATTCCTGTCTTTTACTCTAAGTTGATGCTAAGAACTAAACCACGTAATTCGTGTAATAATACATTCAAAGATTCGGGGATGCCTGGTTGTGGCATAGGTTCGCCTTTTACAAGTGCTTCGTATGCTTTTGCACGTCCCATCACGTCGTCAGACTTAATGGTTAGAATTTCTTGCAAAATGTGCGATGCACCAAATGCTTCCAATGCCCAAACCTCCATCTCACCAAAACGTTGACCACCAAAGTTGGCTTTACCACCCAATGGTTGTTGTGTAATAAGTGAGTAAGGTCCAATAGAACGAGCGTGCATCTTATCTTCTACCATGTGACCTAATTTCAACATGTAGATAACACCTACGGTTGCAGGTTGGTCAAAGCGTTCTCCTGTACCACCATCGTATAAGTAGGTTTTACCATAACGAGGAATACCGGCTTTGTCTGTCCATTGATTTAGGTCATCCAAGGTTGCACCGTCAAAAATAGGAGTAGCAAATTTAACGCCCAATTCTTTGCCTGCCCAACCAAGTACGGTTTCAAAGATTTGTCCCAAGTTCATACGAGAGGGCACACCCAATGGGTTCAATACGATATCAACAGGAGTACCATCTGCCAAGAATGGCATATCTTCTTGACGAACAATACGTGATACAATACCCTTGTTACCGTGACGACCTGCCATCTTATCACCTACGCGGATTTTACGTTTTTTAGCCACGTAAACCTTAGCCAATTGGATGATGCCAGAAGGCAATTCATCCCCAATAGATAGGTTATAGCGTTTACGTTGCAATTGAGCAAACATTTCTTTGTATTTGCGCAAGTAATTCATGATAACATCACGAATCAAGTCGTTTTTATGAGCATCGGTAGTCCATTTGCTTGCTTGAACAGTGGCGTAGTCGATTTCTGCTAATTGTTTTTGGCTAAATTTGTTGCCTTTGGCAATTAAATCAGCACCTAAGAAATCTTTAACACCTTGCGATGTCTTGCCGTTGGTAAGTTCCATCAATTTGTTTACCAAAACAGCTTTTAGTTTTGCTGCTTCTTCTTCAAATTGAGCATCCATGGCTTGCATTTGAACTTTTTCCTCGTTCTTTTCTTTCTTGGTTTTTTGAGCTTTCGAGAACAAACGTTTACCAATAACAACGCCACGAAGTGATGGGTTCGCTTTCAACGAAGCATCTTTTACATCACCTGCTTTATCACCAAAGATAGCACGAAGCAATTTTTCTTCGGGAGTAGGATCCGATTCACCTTTAGGAGTGATTTTACCGATAAGGATGTCGCCAGGTTCAATAAGTGCACCCACGCGAACAATACCATTTTCGTCCAAATCTTTGGTAGCTTCTTCGTTAACGTTAGGAATATCTGCGGTTAACTCTTCCATACCACGTTTGGTTTCGCGAACTTCCAAGGTGTATTCGTCAACGTGTACCGAGGTCAATAAGTCTTCGCGTACAACACGTTCGTTAATAACAATAGCATCCTCGTAGTTGTAACCTTTCCAAGGCATGAAGGCCACTTTCAAGTTCTTACCGATAGCTAATTCACCATTTTGAGTCGAGTAACCTTCTGTCAAGATTTGACCTTTGGTAACACGATCACCTTTGCGTACAATTGGACGTAGGTCAATGGTGGTACTTTGGTTGGTCTTTTGGAACTTAGGTAAGTGGTATTCTTTTACGGCGTCATCAAAGCGAACAAATAGTTCTTCTTCGGTGTAGTCGTAGCGAATTTTAATTACGGTAGCATCTACGTATTCAATGACACCATCACGTTCTGCTGTAATTTGAGTACGTGAGTCGTGTACCAATTGACGTTCGATACCTGTTCCTACGATAGGTGATTCTGTGCGTAGCAATGGAACTGCTTGGCGCATCATGTTCGAACCCATCAACGCACGGTTAGCATCGTCGTGTTCCAAGAATGGAATCAAAGCCGCAGCAATCGAAGCGATTTGTTGAGGAGCAACGTCCATCAACTCAACTTCTTCGGGAGCAACAACAGGGAAATCACTGTCTTGACGAGCTTTTACACGTGTTCTGATAAAGGTGCCATCGTCGTTAAGTGGAGCATTACCTTGTGCAATGATTTTGTTTTCTTCTTCTTCTGCGGTTAGGTAAACTACTTCTTCGCCTTTTAAATTAACAGTTTTGTTTTCAACCTTACGATAGGGAGTTTCGATGAAACCTAAATCGTTGATTTTTGCAAATACGCACAAAGACGAAATAAGACCGATGTTTGGACCTTCAGGAGTTTCGATAGGACACAAACGACCGTAGTGAGTATAGTGAACGTCACGAACTTCGAAACCAGCTCTATCACGTGATAGACCACCAGGGCCAAGGGCAGACAAACGACGTTTGTGGGTAATTTCTGCCAATGGGTTGGTTTGGTCCATAAATTGCGATAACGCATTGGTACCAAAGAACGAATTGATTACCGACGAAATGGTTTTTGCGTTAATCAAATCGATAGGAGTAAATACCTCGTTGTCACGAACATTCATTCTTTCGCGAATGGTGCGTGCCATACGAGCCAAACCTACACCAAATTGACCGTATAATTGTTCGCCTACGGTACGTACACGACGGTTGCTCAAGTGGTCAATATCGTCCACATCAGCTTTCGAATTGATAAGTTCGATCAAATATTTGATGATCTCAATTATGTCTTCGCGTGTCAATACCTTGATTTCGGGCGAAATGTCTAAGTTTAATTTGCGGTTGATGCGGTAGCGACCTACATCACCCAAATCGTAACGTTTTTCCGAGAAGAACAAGCTGTTGATTACTTCGCGTGCGTTAGCATCGTCAGAAGGTTCTGCGTTGCGCAATTGGCGATAAATGTAATAAATAGCTTCTTTTTCGGAGTTACACGTATCTTTTTGTAAGGTGTTGTATATAATCGAGTAATCCGACATGTTTGCATCTTCGCGGTGCAACAAAATGGTCGGAGTATTGGTCTCTAAAATACGTTCGATGTGTTCGTTTTCCAAGATGGTTTCACGATCCACAACAACTTCGTGACGTTCGATAGATACAACTTCACCTGTATCTTCGTCAGCAAAGTCTTCTACCCATGTTTTTAGTACACGAGCAGCAATTTTACGACCAACAGCTTTCTTTAAATTGGCTTTGTTTACTTTAACTTCTTCTGCTAAGTTAAAGATTTCAAGGATTTCTTTGTCGCTTTCAAAACCGATAGCACGCAACAAGGTTGTTACGGGCAACTTCTTCTTACGGTCAATGTAAGCATACATGATATTACTGATATCCGTAGTAAACTCAATCCACGAACCACGGAAAGGGATTATACGGGCAGAATACAATTTTGTACCGTTGGTGTGCATGCTTTGTCCGAAGAACACACCTGGCGAACGGTGTAGTTGAGATACAACAACACGTTCTGCGCCGTTGATAACAAATGTACCTTTGTCGGTCATATAAGGGATAGGACCTAAGTACACGTCTTGGATAACGGTAGCAAAATCTTCGTGTTCGTCATCGGTACACGACAATTTTAATTTTGCTTTTAAAGGTACACTATAGGTTAGGCCTCTGTCGATACATTCTTCGATGGTATAACGAGGAGGATCTATGTAGTAATCTAAAAACTCAAGATTAAAATTGTTGCGAGTATCTGTGATAGGAAAGTTTTCGGCAAAAACCTTGTACAATCCTTCATTTTTACGTTTTTCCGGGGGTGTGTCAAGTTGGAAAAAGTCCCTGAAAGATTTTAATTGAACCTCAAGGAAATCCGGATATTCCAACGGATTTTTTATGGAGGAGAAATTTATTCTTTGGTTACTCATACGAGACGTCTATCAGCAAGGTTAACTAAACTCGTGATTGCCTTATTCGTTGTCGAATAGTACACCACACTTTTTTAAGCATAAAAAGGTTTAGAACCTTATACTGTTAAGGTTCTAAACCGAAGTACCTGATTAACAGGTGGTTTTCTTATTTCAATTCAACTTCAGCGCCAGCTTCGGTCAATTGTTTTTTCAAGCTTTCAGCTTCGTCTTTGCTTACGCCTTCTTTGATTACAGAGGGAGCAGCATCAACCATATCTTTAGCTTCTTTCAAGCCAAGACCAGTTAATTCTTTAACCAATTTAACGATAGCTAGTTTGTTAGCACCAGCGCTTTTCAATTCTACGTCAAAAGAAGTTTTTTCTTCTGCTGCAGGAGCTGCACCAGCTGCTGCAGGACCAGCAACAGCAACAGCTGCAGCTGCGGGTTCGATACCATATTCTTCTTTCAAAATTTGAGCTAGTTCGTTTACGTCTTTAACGGTCAAGTTAACTAGTTCTTCTGCAAGTTTTTTCAAATCTGCCATTTTTGTTGAGTTTTAAAATTGTTACTAATTTATTATTTTTTGTTTTTATCTCTCGCCAAGTGTTTTCAACACGCCATGGATTGTATTGCCACCCGATTGTAATGCACCAAGTACATTTTGCATAGGCGATTGCAACAAGCCAATGATTTCGGCAAGAAGTTCTTCTTTCGATTTCAATGCGGTCAATGCTTCCAATTGGCTTGCATCGTAGAAGCTTTCATATACGTAAGCTGCTTTCAATGCTGGTTTGCCATTGTTGGTTTTGTCCTTTTGCAATTCTTTAATAAGACGTGCAGGTGCATTACCGTTATCAGAGAACATAATAGAGGTTGAGCCTTTCAAAGCGTCATAGATTTGGCTGTAATCGCCATCAAGACCTTCAAGAGCTTTTTGGAACAAAGTGTTTTTTACAACTACTAATTTAACACCTTTGTTGAAGCATGCTTTACGCAATTCGTGCGTTTTTTCTGCGTTTAGACCCGATGTATCGGTAACGTAGAAATGTGCATACTGGCCAACAGTTTCTTGTAGTTGTTGAATCAATATTGCTTTATCTTCCTTTTTCATAATCAATACTTACTTTAATGGTTATTCAGCCGATTTTGGGTCAACTTTGACACCTTGGCTCATCGTACTAGAAAGATAAACACTCTTAATATAAACACCTTTTGCTGCAGTAGGTTTCAATTTGTTCAAAGCGGTGATGAATTCTTTGGCATTTTCTGCAATCTTTTCAGCATCGAAAGATACTTTTGCGATAGCAGCGTGTACAATACCGTTTTTGTCTACTTTGAAGTCAATTTTACCTTGTTTTACTTCTTTTACAGCTTTGCCAATTTCATTGGTAACAGTACCGCTTTTGGGGTTAGGCATCAAACCACGAGGTCCTAATACACGACCCAAAGCACCCATTTTACCCATGATAGAAGGCATAGTGATAATTACATCGATGTCGGTCCAACCGCCTTTGATCTTTTCGATATATTCGTCAAGACCTACGTAATCAGCTCCGGCAGCTTTTGCTTCAGCTTCTTTGTCTGGTGTACACAAAGCCAAAACACGAACAGTTTTACCAGTACCGTTAGGCAATGAAACTACGCCACGAACCATTTGGTTGCTTTTACGTGGGTCAACACCTAAACGTACGTCAATATCAACTGATGCGTCAAATTTGGTAAAGGTAATGTCTTTTACCAATTGAGCAGCCTCTACAAGTGAATAGTTTTTACCTACTTCAACTTTACCGGCAGCCAACTTTTGATTTTTTGTTAGTTTACTCATTTTCTAAAATTGAAGGGTTATTAATTTTCACTAGGGAAATCACCTTTTACGGTAATACCCATACTTCTTGCAGTACCAGCTACCATACGCATTGCAGCTTCAACGGTAAAGCAGTTCAAATCGGGCATTTTATCAGTTGCAATAGCTTTTACTTGTTCCCAAGTTACTTCTGCAATTTTTTTACGATTTGGTTGTGCCGAACCACTTTTTTGCTTGGTAATTTCAAGCAATTGAATGGCTACCGGTGGAGTTTTAATGATAAAGTCGAACGATTTGTCCGAGTAATAGGTAATGACCACAGGCAAGATTTTTCCTGCTTTGTCTTGGGTCCTGGCATTAAATTGTTTGCAAAACTCCATGATATTGATACCCTTGGAACCCAAGGCAGGACCAATTGGAGGAGACGGATTTGCTGCGCCGCCTTTTACTTGCAATTTGATTTGTCCAGCAACTTCTTTTGCCATGTTATCAAATACTTTTAATTAATAAATAAATGGTGAAATTGGACAATTGAAGCGTAACCTTATTGTCCTTTTTCAACTTGCATAAAGCTTAATTCGAGCGGAGTTTTCCGTCCGAAAATCATAACCCTAACCTTCAGTTTTTTCTGTGATTCGTTCACTTCTTCGATAGTGCCGGTAAAGTCGTTAAACGGACCAGCGATAATCTTAACAGTTTCACCAACGCAGAATGGAACAATCATTTCTTCTTCTGCCTCTTGAAGTTGGTCAACCGTACCTAAAATACGATTCACTTCTGATTGGCGAAGAGGAGTGATGTTGGCGCTATTGCTACCACCCAAGAAACCAATGACATTGGGAACATTACGCAACTCGTGCATAATATCGCCTGCCAAAACTGTTTCTACAAGTACGTAGCCAGGAAGATAACTTCTTTCTTTTACTACGCGCTTGTTGCCACGCATTTGGTAAACCTTTTCAGTGGGGATAAGAACCTGTGAAACACGACCTTGATACAGAGGATTTTTCTTAATCTCTGCATCAATGTATTCTTTCACTTTGTTTTCTTTGCCACTGATAGCACGAAGAACATACCATTTTTTTTCTGTAAGTGACATAATTCTTCGTATTAGCTAATAAGATTGTAAATGAACTGCATCATGTTTTCAAAACCTAGGTCCACTACACCAATAATGAGCGACATAATAATGGAAGCAATGAGAACAATCACTGCACTATTGGTAAGCTCCTTAGAGGTAGGCCAAGAAACTTTATGTATAAGTTCGTTGTATGATTCTTTAATGTAGTTTACAAACTTCATGGTTTGTTGTCTTTTTTTTAATTAGCACGGGTCGAGAGACTCGAACTCCCGACACTCGGTTTTGGAGACCGATGCTCTACCAACTGAGCTAGACCCGTGTGTACAAAGGTCCACCTAGTGGTGAACCTTTGTTATTGGTTGGTTGGTAATTATTCGAAAATTTCGGTAATTTGACCAGAACCTACGGTACGACCACCTTCGCGGATAGCGAAACGTAGACCTACGTTGCAAGCTACTGGGTAGATCAATTCTACAGAGATTTCCAAGTTATCGCCAGGCATTACCATTTCGCGACCTTCTGGTAAGGTGATTTCACCAGTTACGTCCAAGGTACGGATATAGAATTGAGGACGATATTTGT
>CALDQH010000071.1 GCA_937911935.1 uncultured Bacteroidales bacterium
TAAACAATCCTCAATACCCTGTACAATTCTTGTTTACTGGTAAAGCTCACCCTGCTGATGCCGGTGGTCAAAAATTGATCCAAAACATCGTTGAAATTTCTCGTCGTCCTGAGTTTGTAGGCAAAATTATCTTCTTGGATAACTACGACATGGCTTTGGCTAAACGCTTGATTTCGGGTGTTGATATTTGGTTGAATACTCCTACTCGTCCTTTGGAAGCATCTGGTACTTCTGGCGAAAAAGCAGAAATGAACGGTGTTCTTAACTTCTCTGTATTGGACGGCTGGTGGTACGAAGGTTACCGCGAAGGTGCAGGTTGGGCATTGACCGACAAACGTACCTATCAAAACCAAGCACACCAAGACCAATTGGACGCTGCTACCATCTATCAAATGTTGGAAGAAGAAATCATTCCACTTTATTTCAGCAAAAACAGCAAAGGCTACTCTCCAGAATGGGTTGGCTACATCAAAAACTCGTTTGCTAAAATCGCTCCTATCTACACCACCAAACGTATGTTGGACGATTATATCGATCGTTTCTATAGCAAACAAGCTAAACGTGCTAAAACCTTGAAAGCTAACAACTTTAGCAAAGCTAAAGAAATCGCTGCATGGAAAGAAAAAGTAGCTAACGTTTGGGATAGCATCGAAATCTGCGAAACCAACGTTAATAACAACCACCAAATTACCGCAGAATCTGGCGCAGCTAACTCTTTGGCAGTTACTATCGACGTTAAAGATGCTTCTTTGGCAGACAGCTTCGGTATCGAATTGGTTACTTTGAAAAACGTAGATGGCATGGACAAACTAAACAAAACCTTCGAACTTCAAGTAGTTCGCAAAGAAGGTTCTAAAGTTACCTTCGACGGCAACTTCATGTCAACTGCAAGCGGTGCTTACAAAATGGCATTGCGTTTGTTCCCAAAATCAGCAGAACTTCCTCACCGTCAAGACTTCTGCTACGTACGTTGGTTCTAATCAACAAACTAACATACAACGAAAAGGTCTCCCAATTGGGAGACCTTTTTTATTATGGGTAAGGCATCGCACAACATAAACACAGGCCTTGCGGTCACAAGCGACCTTAAGACCTGCCTATTATTAGGAAGAACCCTCTACGAGGTTAATAGTAGGGACGCACGGTCGTGCGTCCGCAAAAAGAAAAGGCTGACTCTTACGAATCAGCCTTTGGGTGAAAGACGGGGCTCGAACCCGCGACACTCGGAACCACAATCCGATGCTCTGCCAACTGAGCTACAATCACCATGTTGTCTTTAAGACGATGCAAAGATACTACAAATTTTGTATTCTACAAGTGTTTTTGTAATATTTATTTTTTAACGAGCACAATACCGTTGTCCTTCAACAAAATAAGTCGTTTTTTATACAACTCGCCTACCGCTTTTTTGTAGGTTTTCTTGCTCATTCCACACACCTCGTAAATGGTTTCAGCAGGCGATTTGTCGGTTGTAGGAAGAAAACCACCCATTCTTTCAAGCAATTGCATCAAGCGAGCTGCTTCGCCCTCTATTGCCACGTAACCAGACCTGCGCAAACGCACATCAATTTTGCCATCCTCACGCATGCGACGAATATATGCAGGCATTCTATCGCCTATGGCAAGTGGCTTAAATACTTCGTTTTTATACACCAAGCCAACAAAGGCATCGTTAATCAAGACTTTATACCCTAACTCGGTTGTAGATGCCACCATAACCTGAACCTCATCACTCTCTGCAAAAGTGGGTTGCAAGGTTTTATCCAACAAACGACCCCAACGCATGGTTGCTACCACTCTACTGGTTTTTGCATCTAAATACAAACCAACTACTACCGTATCTCCTTCGTTTACATCGGCTGTCTGCTCACTAAAAGGCAAGAACAAATCTTTCATAATGCCCCATTCTAAAAAGGCACCATAAGAGCCTACCGCTTTTACTTTTAGGGGGACAATATCACCTACTACTGCCAACGGTTTATCAGTAGTAGCAATCAAGCGATCGTCGCCATCGGTATAGATAAAGACATCCAAGTAATCGTCTATCTGTGCATCTGCTGGCACATAACGATTGGGAAGCAAGATTTCTCCAGCTTCTTCGCCATCTAAATACAAGCCAAACGCTACGCGTTTTACTATTTTGAGGGTGTTGTAAGATCCGACGTTCATAAACTAATTCTAAAATTACTCACTCTGTTCGTAATTGAAAGCCTAAAATTACTCACATTCGTTCGTGATTTTAGGCTACACCTCAGCAAACCTGCAAGCAGGTTTAGTTTATGTTCAATTTGGTTTATCCAAGTAAACTTGGCTAATCCAAATTTCACATAAAATACCTCAATTTCATTGAGGTTTGCTTTCGGTTTGCACTAAAATTCTGAAGTAAAGTGGAACCTAATGTTCTTAAAATCCGATTGCGCCATTTGCAATACATAGTTAGAGTCCGCCAAGAATACATCGCGTCCTTCTTTGTCTTTTGCCATGTATTGGTATTTGCGCTTTTTAAAGTTTTCTAATTCGGCAGCGTCGTCGCTTTCTATCCAACAAGCTTTGTACAAATGAATGGGTTCCCATTTACATTGGGCTCCGTATTCGTGCAACAAGCGATACTGAATAACCTCAAACTGCAACTGACCTACCGTACCAATAATTTTTCTGCCATTAAATTGGTTTACAAACAGCTGTGCTACCCCTTCGTCCATCAATTGGTCTATGCCTTTTTGCAATTGTTTTTGTTTCATGGGGTCGGCATTTTCGATGTATTTAAACATCTCGGGCGAGAAACTGGGCAAGCCCTTAAAGTGAATTTGCTCACCTGCTGTTAGCGTATCGCCAATTTTAAAGTTACCCGTATCTGGCAAGCCTATAATATCGCCTGCAAAAGCTTCGTCAACGGTTTCTTTCTTTTGCGCCATAAACGCTGTAGGAGCAGAGAATTTCATCATCTTACCGTGGCGAATATGCTTGTAATTAACGTTGCGTTCAAATTTGCCCGAGCATATTTTTACAAAGGCAATACAACTACGGTGATTGGGGTCCATGTTGGCGTGAATCTTAAACACAAAACCCGAAAAAGCATTTTCGTAAGGGTCTATTTTGCGTTCAATGGCCTCTACAGGACGGGGCGATGGTGCAATTTCTACAAAGCAATCCAACAATTCTTTTACCCCAAAGGTATTGAGCGCACTACCAAAGAAAACAGGAGCCAAATCGCCTGCCAAATATTCATTTACGTCAAATTCGGAATAAACACCCTCTATCAGTTCCAAATCGTCGCGCAATTTAGCAGCATCGGTATCGCCTACATAATCTTCTAATTCTTTACTATTCAAGTCGATAGCAACGGTTTCGCTAACGGTTTGCTTATTGGGGGTATATAAATTTAAACTGGTTTGATGGATGTTATAAACACCTTTAAACGATGCACCGCTGTTAATGGGCCAACTAAGTGGACGCACATGAATACCCAATTCCGATTCCACTTCGTCTAGCAAATCGAAGGGGTCTTTACCTTCGCGGTCCATTTTGTTTACAAACACCATAACAGGGGTTTTGCGCATGCGACATACTTGCATCAACTTGCGTGTCTGTGTTTCGACACCTTTGGCAGAGTCAATCACAATGATAACGCTATCTACTGCGGTAAGTGTACGGAATGTATCTTCGGCAAAGTCTTGGTGACCTGGGGTATCCAGAATATTGATTTTGTAATCCCTGTACTCAAAACCCATTACCGAGGTGGCCACCGAGATACCACGTTGCTTTTCTATCTCCATCCAGTCGGACGTGGCGGTCTTTTTAATCTTATTCGATTTTACGGCACCTGCAATGTGAATAGCGCCCCCAAACAACAACAACTTCTCTGTCAATGTGGTTTTACCTGCGTCAGGGTGCGATATAATAGCAAACGTGCGTCGGCGGTTAATTTCTTCTTTTAATTCCATGCTCTATGCGCTTATACAATGTTTAAATTTTGCACAAAAATAGTCATTTTTTGCCGATTAGGCAAGTTGACACTTTAAGCAAAAAAAGTTACCTTTGCATCTACAAAATAAACAATATCACTTTATGGAACAAAAATACGAATGTCGCATCCGTTACGACAAAAACATAGACGGAAAAATGAAGAAAGTAACCGAAGCTTACTTGGTAGATGCTTTGTCTTATACCGAGGCAGAAGCTCGCATTATCAAAGAACAATGCCAATACATTGGGGGTGAGTACCAAATTACCAACATCAAACGCGCTAAATATGCCGAACTATTTCCCAGCCAGTTAGACAGCGACGACCGTTGGTACAACTGCAAAATTCACATCATGTTGCTTGACGAAGCCAAAGGCGTAGAAAAGAAAGTAGCACAAATGCTTTTGGTACAAGCATCGTCGGTAGAAACCGCCATCAAATACCTCAACGAGGGCATGAAAGGCACCCTATCTGATTACGTTATTGTAGCCGTATCAGAAAGCCCTATTGTGGATTTCTTTCCCTACACCCCCGATAGCGTAATTGTAAAATCGATAGAATAAACTCGCTACGCGAGTTGTTGCTTGTCTCCTGTCGCTTGTCGCTTGTGAATAACTTGACTATTGACAAGTGACTATTGACTAGCGACTATTTAACGGGTAATTTTATAACCTGCCCAATTTGAAGGACATTTAGTTTTTTAGGTGCGTTGGCCTTGCGGATTGCCGCAACCGACACACCTTTCTTTTTGGCTATGGTCCAAAGATTATCGCCCGAGCGCACCTTGTAGGTGGTTTGCATGGCAATCTTGTTTTCTATCTTGCGCGAAATTAACTCGCTTTTATAAGCCACTATCGAATCTTTTTGCGACAAAAATTTATACGCCACATCGCCTGGCAAACAAAGGGTGCAAGGACGCGAATTGCCTGGTACCAAATCGTAACGGTATTGTGGATTCAAGCGACGAAGCTCGTCGATATGTACACCCAAACAATCCGAAATCTGCTCTAAATGAACTCGATAGTTTACGCACAAGGTATCTGCCACCACGGGTAGTTTTAACTCCGATGGGCAAATATGGTATAAACTTTCGGCATAGTACATGGCATAATTAGCTGCGATAAAGGCTGGAACGTAACCGCGTGTTTCGCGTGGTAAATATTCGTAAATATCCCAATAATCACGTTTTCCACCCGAACGACGTATGGCTTTGTTTACATTACCAGGGCCACAATTATATGCTGCAATGACCAACATCCAATCGCCATAAATTTCGTACAAATCTTTTAGGTATGCCACCGCTGCCTTAGACGATTTATAAGGGTCGCATCTTTCGTCTATTAACGAGTTTACTTCCAACCCATACAACCTGCCCGTTGCTGGCATAAATTGCCACAAGCCTGCTGCTCCCACATACGATTTAGCCGACGGGTTAAGTGCCGATTCAATAACAGGCAAATATTTTAACTCCAAAGGCAAACCTCCTGCCTCCAAAGCGTTTTCGAAAATCGGAAAATAATATTTAGAAAGTGCCAACAAAGAAGATAGCCTTTTGGGATAGCGTTTTACGTACGAATCAATATACGAACGAACCACCTGATTGTAAGGCATTTCGATAATAGTTGGCATTTGCGATAGGTAGCATACGTAGTCTTCTTTTTGCATGGTGTCTTGCAACACAGCCGATTGGCACGAATCGCTTTGCACCAATTCGTAGCGCCAACGCACATAACCTTCTTCGATGATGCGGTCAAAAACAGCCATTTCGGCACTATCCTGCATCATACTATCGGCAGAGGCGTGCAACAAGGTGTCTGCCACCAAACTATCCGAAACAGCTATCGACAAAGAATCAGAGATAGCAACTTGTGTATGATGGGTTGTTGCCCACAAAGGCAAAAAAGAGAGTAAAAAAAGTGTTTGTATATAAAAACGTTTCATTCTTTTAAAAGTTCAGTTTACAACGAAGTCCCACCGCTCCATCGGTTTGCGCTTGGGCATCGGGCGACATAATAGCAGGAGCCACTTGCACCGACAAATCAGGACTAATATCAAAATCGTGCATTTGTGCATCCACATAGGCATCAATCATCGTGAGCAAATAAAGCACCGCTGCACAAATTATACTCAAATCTCGGTTTCGCTGATAACCATCCTGTTTGTTTTTGATAAGACGCGTATAATAATCCAAATTAGAAGAATTCAGTTCGACCCCTGCAGGCAATACATTTTCGTAAAATTTAGAGTTGGGATCGCTATCTTTTAAATCGACATACGCTTTGCGGTAATCGACATACATTTGGTTGTTCCACGAAATGGCATAAGCCAATCCCATAACCCCACCATAAACAATGGGGAGTTTCCAATATTGACGGTTGTAGATTTGACCCAAGCCAGGAACAACGGCTGCCAACCAAACTGCCATGTCTGGATCGGGCTGAAATTTGGCCTTAACCCGAGGGGGCGTTGCAGGAATGGTATCTTTCGAAAAAAAGAACACCTGCGTTGTATCATTAAAAACAGCAGACGAATCTTTTAACAGCACCAAATCCGATTTGAGTTGTGTGGTTATCGAATCGTTCGGCAACGAAACCTCGCCCGCTTGCAGTAGCAAGCAGTTACAAAAACATATTAACGCTATGTAAAAACGGATTTTCAAGCGTTTTGACGAATTTGATCCATAATCGCCATGAGTTTTTCCAACTCTTCGTCGTTGGCAAACTGCAACACAATGCGACCTTTCCCTTTGTCGTTTCTTTCTATTTTAACAGCCGTTCCAAACACCGAAGAAAGTTGCTGTCCCATGGTTGTATAAACCTCTTGCAACTCCGTATTTGTTTTCTTCTCTGCCTTTTTGGGGTTGGTCAACTCCTGCACCAACTGTTCAACTTTACGCACCGAATAACCATGTTTTACAATATCTTCGTAAAGTTTAATCATCACAGCAGGATCTTGTACGTTAATCAGCGCACGAGCATGCCCCATGTCAATTTCTTTTTTGGTAAGCCCCAATTGAATCTCTGCGGGCAACTTAAGCAAGCGCAAGTAGTTGGTAACGGTGGTTCTTTTTTTGCCTACACGCTCGCTCAATTTTTCTTGCGTAAAACGATAATCGTCCATTAAACGCTGATAAGTAAGCGCAATTTCGATGGCGTTCAAATCCTCGCGTTGGATGTTTTCGACCAACGCCATTTCCATCATGGTTTCGTCTGATACACGTTTTACGTATGCAGGGATTTTGGTTAGTCCAGCCAATTTAGAGGCTCGATAACGACGTTCGCCTGCAATAATCATGTACTTACCAGGCGAGGTTTCGCGCACGGTAATGGGTTGTACCACACCTATCTCTGCAATAGAAGCTGCCAACTCTTGCAAAGCCTCTTCGTCAAAGTTGGTACGTGGTTGCCCTGGATTGGCTGTAATGTTAGCCAACTCAATTTCTGCAATCGACGAAGAACCACTGGTTTGTACGGTAGGTTGTATATCGATAAGAGCTCCCAAGCCCCTGCCTAATGCACTTTTCTTTTCTGCCATAAAATTGGATTATGCGTTTTTCTTGATAATTTCTTCTGCCAACTGCAAATAATTGCGTGCACCCGTAGAGTCTGCGTCGTACAACAACACAGGCACACCATGACTGGGCGATTCGCTAAGTCGGATATTACGTTGAATGATGGTTTCAAACACCATATCCTGAAAATGCTGTTTTACCTCGTCGTACACCTGACGAGCCAAACGCAAACGAGCATCGTACATGGTCAAAAGGAAACCTTCTATTTCTAAATCTGGATTTAATCGACTCTTGATAATTTTAATGGTTACCAACAACTTACTGATACCTTCTAAGGCATAATATTCGGCTTGCACAGGAATGATAACCGAATCGGCTGCGGTTAAACAATTAACCGTAATTAGCCCCAAAGAGGGAGAACAGTCAATTAAAATGTAATCGTATTTATCTTTGAGTGGCGTAAGGATGCGTTTTAAAAACTCTTCGCGGTTTTCTAATTTAAGCATCTCGATTTCGGCACCTACCAAATCGATGTGTGAGGGCAACACATCCAAGCCCTCGATATCCGTAGAGCGAATAGCCTGTTCAACAGGCATCGCATTGATCAAACATTCGTATATACTCTCATGAATATCCGTGATATCGATATTCAAGCCCGAAGAAGCATTGGCTTGAGGGTCGGCATCGACCAACAAAACCTTTTTTTCCATCACAGCAAGCGATGCGGCTAAATTAACGGCAGTAGTGGTTTTACCAACTCCACCTTTTTGGTTGGCAAGAGCAATTATTTTTCCCATAATAATTATGTCGTTTGTTGCTTGTCGCTTGTCGTTTGTCGCGCGTCATTAAATATACTAGCGACAAGTGACTATTGACTAGCAACAGTTATATTAGGGGCAAAGATAGTAATTTTAAAGCGACTAATAAAGTTACAGAATCTTAATTTATACACAAAGAGAATACAAAAAGTTGATAACTTTTTTTGATCTACACCAAATAGCTTGCCAGAATCGATTTGAATGGCAAAATATTTTTTAGAAACTGCAGAAAAAATTGTATTTTTGCACCGCTTACGTAACATCGATGATTATGAAAGAAAAGATTAACAACCTTTTACAAGAAATTAAGGCTCTACAACCTAAAAGCAAAGAAGAGTTAGAAAATTTGCGTATTCAATACCTTAGCAAAAAGGGTGCTTTGAATGCCTTATTTGGCGAATTCAAAAACGTAGCCAACGAGGAGAAACGCATTGTAGGCCAATTGCTTAACGAACTAAAAAATACCGCTCAAGATAAATTTGCCGAAATGAAGGCTGCCTTCGAAAACACAGGCAACCAAGAGCTACTGGACCTTACCCGTTCGGCTACAGCTATCGATTTAGGCACTCGTCACCCCCTATCGTTGGTAAAAAACGAGATTATCAGCATTTTCTCTCGCCTTGGTTTTACCGTATCAGAAGGTCCCGAAATCGAAGACGATTGGCACGTGTTTGGTGCACTTAATTTCCCACCCGAACACCCTGCACGCGATATGCAAGACACGTTCTTTATCGAAAAAAATCCAGACGTCTTGTTGCGTACTCACACCAGTAGCGTACAATCGCACGTTATGTCCACACAAGAGCCTCCTATTCGCGTATTATGCCCAGGTAGGGTATATCGCAACGAGGCTATTTCGTACCGTGCTCACTGTTTCTTCCATCAAGTAGAAGGTCTATACATCGACAAAAACGTTTCGTTTGCCGACCTAAAACAAGCCTTGCTTTACTTTGCCAAAGAAATGTTTGGCGAGCAAACCCAAATCCGTTTGCGCCCCTCTTATTTCCCCTTTACCGAGCCCAGTGCCGAAATGGATATTTCGTGTAACCTATGCGGTGGCAAAGGATGCCCTTTCTGCAAACACACCGGTTGGGTAGAAATTTTGGGTTGCGGCATGGTCGATCCCAATGTTTTAGAAGCTTGTGGCATTGATTCAACTGTTTACAGCGGTTATGCCTTTGGTATGGGCGTTGAGCGTATCGCCAACCTAAAATACCAATGCAAAGACTTGCGCATGTTCTCCGAAAACGATGTTCGTTTCTTAAAACAATTTGAATCGTCTATTTAAAATTGGACCTTTTAGTTACATGAAGACAAAAAACGAACGATTGATTATAGGCGCAGTGGCAGATGCTGGCGAGGACACCAGTTTTATTCCATTGATTGCCGAAGAAAACGACGACTTTAACCTACAATTATCGGACGATAACATTTTGCCTATTTTGGCACTTAGAAACATGGTTTTGTTTCCTGGTGTCATTATGCCCGTTGTGGTAGGCAGAAAAAAATCGCTCAAGTTGGTGCGCGAAATGTACAAACAAGGCAAGCCTATCGGCACCGTTGCACAAATCGACAAAAACACCGACAATCCCAAGCAAAACGACCTGTTTAAGGTGGGTACCATTGCACAAATTGTACGCATCTTAGAAATGCCCGACAGCACAACTACGGTTATTTTACAAGGTCGTAAAACATTTACTATCAACGAGATTGTGTCCGAAGATCCCTACCTAAAAGCCAATATCACCTTGCGCGAAGAGGTAAACAAAGTGCCCAAATCAAGACACTTTAAAGCCTTGGTAGAGGCCATCAAAGATATTTCCATGCGCATGATTCGCATGGCAGGTAATATGCCGCAAGAAATTACGTTTGCCATCCGCAACATCGACAGCGAAGCATATACCATCAACTTTATTGCCGCCAATTTGGGCTTGGCATTAGAAGAACGCCAACAACTCTTGGAAATGGGGCACTTAGAGGAACGTGCCTACATGCTGCTAAAAATGCTTACACAAGCATCGCAGATGTTAGAAATCAAATCTTCTATCCAATCGCAAGCGATGGAAAACATCGACAAGCAACAACGCGAATACTTCTTGCAACAACAAATCAAAACCATTCAAAAAGAATTGGGCGGTTCGGTGCAAGAACAAGATTTGAGCCAACTGCGCAAAAAAGCAGCTACCAAGAAATGGAACGAAGAGGTAAAAGCACAGGTAGAAAAAGAAATTGCCAAATTAGAAGGCATGCCTACCCACTCGCCCGATTTTCCCATTCAAATGAACTACGTTCAAACCTTGGTGGGTTTACCCTGGAACGAATATACCAAAGACAATTTTAACTTAAAAACTGCCGAACGCACCCTAAATCGCGACCATTTTGGTTTAGACGACGTAAAAGAACGCATTTTGGAACATTTGGCAGTGCTAAAACTAAAAGGCGATTTAAAATCGCCCATCATCTGCCTTTACGGCCCTCCTGGGGTAGGTAAAACTTCGCTCGGCAAATCGGTAGCCGAAGCCTTAGGACGCAAATATGCCCGCATTTCGTTGGGCGGCTTGCACGACGAAGCCGAAATACGCGGACACCGCCGTACTTATTTGGGTGCTATGCCTGGGCGCATCATCCAAAACCTACAAAAAGTAGGTTCGTCTAACCCTGTATTTATTTTGGACGAAATAGACAAAATAGGCAGTGACTTTAAAGGCGACCCATCGTCTGCTTTGTTAGAAGTTTTAGACCCAGAACAAAACAATGCTTTTCACGATAATTTCTTGGACATCGACTACGATTTATCCAAAGTATTGTTCATTGCCACTGCCAACGATTTGAGCTCCGTTTCGCGCCCACTTTTGGACCGCATGGAACTCATCAACATCAGCGGATACATTGTCGAAGAAAAAATAGAAATTGCTACCAGGCATCTAATCCCCAAGCAATGGAGCAACCACGGTTTGCCTACCAAAACCATCCAAATACCCAAGAAAACCATTCGTGCCATTATCGAAGGATATACACGCGAATCGGGCGTTCGTGCTTTGGATAAATTGTTGGCTAAAATTGCCCGCAAGGTAGCCCGCAAATTGGCAAGCGACGAAACTTATACCCTACAATTGCAGATAGCCGATTTATACGACTTTTTGGGAGTAGCTCCGTTTGACACATCGGAACAAAGCCAAAAAGAAGAAATTGGTATTGTAACAGGTTTAGCCTGGACATCGGTTGGTGGCGAAATCTTAGAAATAGAAACCAGCCTTAGCAAAGGCAAAGGCGACAAATTAACATTGACGGGTAACTTGGGCGATGTCATGAAAGAGTCTGCCACTTTGGGATTACAATACATCCGTGCTCACCAACAAGAATTAGGCGTAGCTCCCGATTTCTTTGAGACACACAACATACACATTCACGTGCCCGAAGGAGCTATTCCCAAAGATGGTCCATCGGCAGGTATTACCATTGCCACCAGTTTGCTATCTGCCATTACCGGCAGAAAGGTACGCAAACACTTGGCCATGACAGGCGAAATTACCTTGCACGGCAAAGTATTGCCCGTTGGCGGCATCAAAGAAAAGATTCTAGCAGCCAAACGTGCCGGTGTTACCGACATCATGCTTTGCTACCAAAACCGCAAAAACATAGACGAGATTAAGGACATTTACCTAAAAGGTCTTACGTTCCACTACGTAAAGAATGTGGAAGAGGTGTGGGATTTTGCGTTGCTTTAGCTTGCTGCGCAAGCGTTAAATCGTGTAATCGTTAATTTGTTCGCTGCGCTCACGTTAAATCGAATATAAACATTTCTATAAATCAACGATTAGGCGATTAAACGATTCATCGTTGCAAAGCAACTGACTTTGGACTTTATTCGGGCTACGCCCTCATGATTTCAGGCTTCGCCTCGGCATAACCAAGCAAGCTTGTTTCTGCGCTCGGCTCGCACTGAAATTCGACTTTGGACTTTCGACTTTGGACTTTAAACGTCTTACATACACGCTAATATTTGTGCTATTCTCGATGCTGGGGATGGCACAAATTAATACACAGCGACTTATAGACATTGGTCGCAACGCGTTGTATTTTGAAGATTATGTGGTTGCTATCCAATATTTTAACCAAGTAATCAAGGCCAAACCCCACCTTACAGAACCTTATCTATACAGAGCCTACGCCAAACTAAGTTTGGAAGATTACCGAGGTGCCATAGAAGACTGCAACCTTGCCCTCGACATCAATCCTTTTTTACCCAAGGTTTATTATTGCAGGGGATATGCCTACCGCCAAATAGGTCAACTGGATAAATCGACCGAAGATTTAAAAAAATCGTTGGAGTTTGAACCCAACAACATCAACACCACCAATTTGTGGATAGAAAATCTGATAAGAACAGAACAAACTACCGAGGCATTATCGGTGTGCGATTCGCTTATCAAAGAGTACCCTCGCTATACCGAGGGATACATGCTACGTTCGCAAATTTACCTACAAAAACACGACACCGCCGTTGCCATTGCCAATTTGGATACCGCTATCTTGTACAACAAAAATGCCGATTTGGCATACGCCATGCGAGGAATGATTCGATACGAATTAGGCAACGACAGCGCTGGTTTGCAAGATTTAGACAAGGCCATCGAACTAAACTCGTATCGGGCAGATTACTACGGCAACCGAGCCATTATCCGCATGCATAACAACAACCTGCGGGGTGCCATGAACGATTTTGATACCGCCATCGACATCGACAACAAAAATTCACTTTCTTATTTTAACCGTGGGCTATTACGCGCTAACGTAGGCGACGACAACCGAGCCATCGATGACTTTACCACTTGTTTGGCATTAGACCCCAACAATTACAACGCTTACATGCGTCGTGCCTACCTCAACTACCAAACAGGCGATTACAAGGGAGCCATTAACGACTACACCGTGATCCTAAATCAGTACCCCGATTTTACGCCTGCCTACTATGGTCGAAGCCAAGCCAAACGCAAACTGCGTGATAAGATAGGTGCCGACAAGGACGAGCATATCGCCATGCAGATAGAGGACGAAATACGTAGTGGCAAAAGAGCACCCAAATCGGTACAAGAAAAAGCATTAGAGCCCTCTGCCGAAGCACGTGCCATTGTGCATCAATTAAACAAGCAACAAAAAGACAAATACCAAAGCGACATCAGAGGTCAGGTACAAAACAAAGACATTCAGATTGTACCCTTGTCTAATTTTATCATCGGAGAACCCGACTCGATGGTACAAATTAAACGACAATCGCTCTTTAATGCCCAGTTGGATAATTACAACAAACTAACAGGCAGAGAGTTGGAGTTTTGTACTGTGCAAAGACACAAACAAGGCACCGATATTAGCCGTTACTTTATCCAAATAGAAAATTGCACCCAAAAACTGCAACAAGAACCTTTGCAACAAACCACCCTGATGGAAAGAGCCTATTTGCTAACGCAAGTAGAGGACTTTAGCAGTGCCATCGCCGACTTCGATTTGATTATTAGACACTACCCTGCCAACGTATTAGCGTATTTTAACCGCGCCAATGCCCGCATCAAAGAGGCAGAAAACTCCAAAGATGGGCTTACCGAAGCAACACTTATTTTGGCATTGAGCGATTTATACATGACACTCCAGTTAGACAAAGACCTTATTTATGCACGGTATAACATCGGCTACATTCATCTGCTACAAGAAAAATATGCCGATGCCATTGCTACCTTTAGCCAATGCATTGAAACCTACCCCGACTTTGCCGAGGCGTATTACAACCGCGGGCTTATTTACATCTACCAAGGCGACAAAGAGAAAGGTCGCAAAGACCTGAGCAAAGCCGGCGAATTAGGACTACACGAAGCGTATAATATCATTAAGCGATATGCTTACTGAAAATAGTTGAGATTTGATAAAGGAGAAAGGAGAAATTTTATTATCTTTGCGTGTCGTCTAAACGACTAAACGACTAAACAATAAAAACATTATTCATTTATAAATTTTACAAAGTATGGTTTATTCACACGAAGTAGAACACATGTGTGTTGTAAAAAAAGGTCCTAACCATGGTCCTGCTCCCATTCCAGAAGAAGGCAAATGGGTAAAATCAAAAGAAATTAAAGACATTTCTGGTCTTACACACGGTATTGGTTGGTGTGCTCCTCAACAAGGTGCTTGCAAACTTACCTTGAACGTTAAAGAAGGTATCATCGAAGAAGCTTTGGTTGAAACCATTGGTTGCTCGGGTATGACTCACTCTGCTGCTATGGCTGCCGAAATTCTTCCTGGCAAAACTTTGTTAGAAGCGCTTAATACTGACCTTGTGTGCGACGCTATCAATACTGCAATGCGCGAATTGTTCTTGCAAATTGTTTACGGACGTACTCAATCTGCTTTCTCTGAAGGTGGTTTGGTTATCGGTGCTGGTCTTGAAGACTTGGGTAAAGGCTTGCGTAGCCAAGTTGGTACCATGTTCTCTACCAAAGCTAAAGGCGTTCGTTACTTGGAAATGGCAGAAGGCTATGTTACCAAAATTGCTTTGGACCAAGACGACGAAGTTTGCGGTTACCAATTTGTACGCTTGGGCGTTATGATGGAACAAATTAAAAAAGGCGTTGATGCAAACGAAGCTCTTAAAAAAGCTACTGCTACCTACGGTCGTTTCACCGAAGAACAAGGCGCTGTTAAATTCATTGACCCACGTATTGACTAATTGAAAGGAGAAACAAATTATGATGAGAGAAGTAAAATTTGAAAGCCAAAACCGTCGTGAGGCTCAAATCAATAAAGTATTAAGCCAATACGGCATCGCTTCTATCGAAGAAGCTAATCAAATTTGCGACCAATATGGTTTGGATCCTTATTTGGAATGCGAACAAACCCAAAACATCTGTTTTGAAAACGCAAAATGGGCTTACGTAGTAGGTGCTGCTATCGCTATCAAAAAAGGCTGCAAAAACGCTGCTGACGCTGCCGAAGCTATTGGCGAAGGTTTACAAGCATTCTGCATCCCTGGTTCTGTTGCTGACGACCGTAAAGTAGGTATTGGCCACGGTAACTTGGCTGCTCGTTTGTTGCGCGAAGAAACCCAATGTTTTGCATTCTTGGCTGGTCACGAATCGTTCGCTGCTGCCGAAGGTGCTATTAAAATTGCCGAAATGGCAAACAAAGTACGCAAAAACCCACTACGCGTTATCCTTAACGGTTTGGGCAAAGACGCTGCTATGATCATTTCTCGTATCAACGGCTTTACATACGTACAAACCGAATTTGATTACGCTACTGGCGAATTGAACGTAGTTAAAACCAAAGCTTACTCTAACGGCCCTCGTGCTAAAGTAAACTGCTACGGTGCTGACGACGTTCGCGAAGGTGTAGCTGTTATGTGGAAAGAAGGCGTTGACGTTTCTATTACTGGTAACTCAACCAACCCAACTCGTTTCCAACACCCAGTTGCTGGTACTTACAAAAAAGAACGCGTACTAGCTGGTAAACCTTATTTCTCTGTAGCTTCAGGTGGTGGTACAGGTCGTACTTTGCACCCAGATAACATGGCTGCAGGTCCTGCTTCTTATGGTATGACCGATACTTTGGGTCGTATGCACTCTGACGCTCAATTCGCTGGTTCTTCTTCAGTTCCTGCACACGTAGAAATGATGGGCTTCTTGGGTATGGGTAACAACCCAATGGTAGGTGCTACTGTAGCAGTTGCCGTAGGTGTTGCCGAAGCTTTGAACAAATAATATCCGCCCCTCTTATAAACCGAAAGGCTCTCAGTTTTGAGAGCCTTTTTTTCCAACATAGCCTAAACATGAACATCCACTCTGGCATAGTAAACATAGACTCTACCCTCATAACTAATGGTTATGTACCAGAAAAAACCATTAGCGAAGGAAGCGTCTTTGTGCTGCACAAAGCACGCTTTGGCAGCAAATACGTTATCCTAAAAACCACCCGCACACAAGATGCCATACACCAAGAGATTTTGCGTCGTGAGTATGAGATAGGGAAAAACTTATCACATGGGTGCGTTGTTTCTACCATCGACTTTGCAGAGAACACACCCGTGGGAACAGCTATTGTGCTGGAGTATATCGATGGAATTACCCTTAGGGAGTATCTATCGGACCCTTCGACAGGTATAGCGACCAAAAGGAAGCCTATTCTAAATGATATACTAAGCGGAGTAGATTACCTACACCACCGTGGCATCCTGCACAACGACATAAAACCCGATAACATTCTTATAAACAAATTGGGCCATGCACGCATCATCGACTTTGGCTTGTCTTCGAGCTACGATAGCATTTACAGCGGAGTTGTAGGAGGATCGGAAGGCTATACAGCACCAGAGATTTTGAAAGGTGAAGGTCACGCAGATGCCTCATCGGACATCTACTCGCTTGGGCTTATTATACAGCTACTTTTGGGCAATAAATACCAAAAGATAGTAAAAAAATGCACCCTGCTGGAGCCAGAAGCTCGTTACCAGAGCATTGGCGAACTCAAAAGAGCATTATTTGTAAAGCGAGCCTTGCCATGGGCAGTTTGCGCTGGTATATTGGTGCTTATTATTGCCTTTTTTGCCATTTTGCCTACGGCGCATCGCATTGATCAAAGCAGCAAAGAAGCCGATTACAAAGCAGAAGCTACTGCCTTTTTAGACTCGGCATACCAAACTACTTTGCAACGTATAGAAAAACTTCCTTACCATGAAAGTGCCAAAGGCGCAAAAGACTTTTATTTGAAATATTACAACGATATTTACTCACAACTCCCCAATGAAAAACGCCCAGCCTTCAACGAAGTGCTGAGCGAACAAATTGCTGTTTTAGATTCACTTACAAAAGGTCTTCCTACCCTGCTAAACCTACCAACAAAAGAGTTAGAGCCTATTTATCAAGAGGTGATTCAGTGGGGGAAGTGAAATGTGATTATTACTTTTTCTTATTCAACTCCGCCAATTCTTTTCTTTTTAGAGCAAGTTCCATTTCCAATTGCTCTAATTCATCCATTCGTGCTTTAATCTTTTTAATCTGTCTTTCCTCTATACTCAGCATTTCGTCACTCTGCCGCATCTTTCTTTGCATTAACCTATTCTCTTCTCTGGCAGCACGTATAGAGGAACTTGTGTCAATTACATTCTGTTTATTGCTCCTATCACCTTGCGCTCGAGAATATGTGCTCAAAAGACGTTCAGCATCGAATCTACTAAAACCTTCCAATACATACTTCTTACCACCTGCAGATTCCACAATTACATCAGAAAACAACAATCCATTGTCTATCGAAATTGTAGTGGATGATATCTTAAGAGACACCTCTTTACCTCCTATCAAATTGGGTTCACTTATAATAACCACACCTTTAGTAGTATCTATAACTACCTTTGGTGGCAGAATAATATTTTTTACACTTGTTAGTGGAGATGCTGAAAACGAATACCTCATTATTTTTAGTTCTAATATAGTCCTTATCGAATCTAAACCTCGTAGATAGCAGTTCTACTCATAAATAGTTATTTTAAGAACTAAAGGTAAGACATTTACGATAAAATCAAAATTACTTGCGAGGTTTTCTTGTTTTAGTAGTTTTGGTAGTCTTAGTATTTTTTGTTTTTTTAGTCGTCATGCTACTAGAAGTTCCTAATAAATCGGCTGTAGAATATGTAGCATTGGGGTCATCATACTCTTCCTCGCCTGCATCGTCTTCATCATCACTCGAAGTCCCTAACAAATCGGCTGTAGAATATGTAACATTGGGGTCATCATACTCTTCCTCTATCTCATCAAGCATCCTTTGGCGAGATTCCGCAAAAAATTTCTCACTTTCTTCATCACTCATAGATCCAATCCATTCCATTATACTCTCTGTCTTTTCATCCATTTTAATCTCATCATTGTATTTTTTCAATTTTACAGCAGCTACTACAATAACGATTAAGCCAACTGCAATAGATGTAAACGAATGGAATGCTAAAACACAAAGTGCAGCATAAACTATTATGCAAATACACACCGTTCTTTTTCTACGCAGTTTTATTCCTTTTTTTGAACTCATGCTATTAGTTTTTAAGGTTTAATAATTTATCTTAGATTGAATAATTTCATTGCATTTTTATAGGTTACTTGCTCAAATTGCTCCGTAGAACAAACCTCTTTAAAGTCATTTAATTTTCTCCGATAATAAGATTCCAAATCTTCCTCAGGGTAAAAATATTTAGGGATACACATATCTGTACCCCAAAGAAGTTTATTGCTTAAACCTGCATTACAAATAGCAGACATTTGCTGCAAAGGCATAAATGCAGAATCTGCAAAAGCATTCTGATTCCTTTGTAATATCCCAACAATCTTATTTGCAGGTCTTCCATGCGCCAGAATAAAAGAGACATCAGGATTATTTGCAATCAATGCTTCGTATTTATCAGCATTACAACAAATTTCATTTCCAGTATGTATTAAAAGAGGTAAATCTAATTCTCTCGAAATTTCAACTACCTCCATTAATTTTTCCGAATCAGGTTGCCAATCCTCTTGATGAAGAAAGGGATGAAGTTTTATACACGCCCATTTAATATCCGAATCTAAAAGCCATGCTATATTACCATTTAAGCCCTCTGGTGTAATCCACATCACTGGCAAAACTTTGCTACCATCTAACTCTATCAATTCGTGAATTTCATCTATTACTTTTGGATAATTTTCTTCGCAAATCGTAGTAGATGACACTGCATAATATTGGATATTTAATTGCTCCATCAACTTATGAATATACGATGGAGCAAAATAGTAATCATAAAACTGACCTACGTGAATATGAGAATCTATTAGCATTTAGAGACTTTTTTCACTACTTCATTGAAAATAGTTTGATCAATAGATTCTGCCATTTGAGAACCTTTTAGTAAAGATAGTTCATTTAAAATTTCTTCTAATTTTCTTAATTTTTCTTTTTTCTCTTGTTCATATACAGAATCTAATTGTACAGAACTAGATAACTCAACAACAACACCTAAAACAGTTCTAATTAAGTTTAATTCATTTGGATGTATTTCTTCTATCTTATACAACACATCATCTTGTTCTTTTAATTTCATAACATACCTTTAGCTCTATATTCTTCTACTAATCTTTTATTCAAAAAGGCTACATCACAGAAATGATGATTTATGGCAAACATATCACCATTTGATTCATTATAATTGCGTACCAAACAACGAGCACAATAATCGCGAGCCTCACATTCGATACATTGAGGGAATGATGCTTGGGTAATTTTTCTAAGTTCTTTTACTCTTTCGCTATTTTCCCAGATTTCTTGAAGTGATTGCTTATAAACATTTCCTAATACATAATCTTGCCAACCAGCACAAGGATAAACATCTCCATTTGCAGTGATACAACAGTTATCATAACCGACACCACAAACAGGTTGTTTCTTAAATCTTTCTATATCAAATGATATCTCATCAGAAATTGATGCCTGTTTTAATGTATCCTCTTTATATTGTATATCATTTTCTATAATATCACGAAGTAATTCTTCTGTTTCTTCCAAAGAAAGTCGATTAGCTAAATTTTCTGTATCAAGGTCTGCACGAGCCATCATGATATAGTCTGTTTGCGCCTTTACCTTCAACTTTTTGGCATATTCCAACACCTTATCATAACCTTTACGATTAGCTTTCATTATTGGGCAACTAATCTGAATAGGTATATCCGCTGCCACTAATTTCTCTATAGAAGCAATTGTTTTATCAAAAGAACCTTTAACCGTAGTAATAAAGTCATGTATCTCTGGATCCATTGAATATAGGGACACCTGAATAAGAGAAAGATTCACTGCTTTAAGTCGAGGAATTTGTTCATCTTTTAAAGAAATCAAATTAGATAAAATACTAATTTTTAAATCTTTCTCACGGCAATATTCAGCTATCTCTATAATATCTTTATGCAAAAAGGCTTCACCTCCAGAGAGTGTAACATGAATTCCTCCCATTTGAGCGAACTCATCTAATATGCTTTTAACCTTACGCAATGGCATATCAAAGCCCTTGTTTTTCTTTTCATTTGGGATATAACAATGAATACAACGTTCGTTACACCTACTTGAAAGTTCAAATTGCAGACTAGAAATCAATGGTTTACCTTGCACTTGCTCTAAGAAAAAGTCCTGTGTATTTTCACTTACTTTTTCTTGTGTTTCTTGATAGAAGTTATCAGATAATGTTTTTGGCAATTCTATATTATAAGTAAAATCCTCATCCTTAGCATCTAATTCTTCTACTGTTTCACCTATCACAATAAATTTAGCTTGTGATAGACTTTCCACAAATTGCATGAAATCATTTTTGATTACATCATAATCTGCATCCTCATAAAGTGAACACAATCTATTAACAATTTCATCTATATCTTGTGGAACTCTATTTATTTCTTTAAGCCAATCTGCACCACTTTCATTATAGGTTCTATCTTGACGAGTTAATTGATTTGTTATATAACCATAACGTTCTGTTGTTCTTATAAAAGAATTTTTACTTTGTCGTATTAGCATAGTATTAATTTATTAAAAAATAGAGGGAGACTTAATACCTCTCCCTCATTAAACAAAAATCATCTTGTACGCTCACAAGGCTTACAATTTAACGCATTTTTAGTGTCTTTCGCAGGACAACCTGCAGCATAAGAACCAGAAGTCAAGTTTTTAGCAATGATTTCTGCTTTTTGATACTTTTTCATAATAAATAAATTTAATAATTTTTGCCTACTCTGAAACAGGATTTTCGGCTTCCTCCTATTTGTCCATTTTTATGATAACACAAAGGTACAAGCAATATTTCTGTAAACGTTTGCTCTTTTTGGCCCTAATTCAGTCCTTTTTGGCTCTAATTTAAACCCCAAGTCGTTTCCGTATGCTCTTAAAAGGATTGTACCCTAAAAAAATCACCCGCACTGGCATTTGGTTTGCGCGGTGCGGGTGTGAAGGGGGGGGGGATGGGTTGGGATTTTATGCTTTTAATTTCTCAATGCTTTTGCTAATTAAACTTTTGTATTGCTCTTTTAGTTCTTGGTTTAAGAAAGAGCTATCAATAATAGCAAACCATTTTTCCTTACAAGATACTTGCTTATTTATTAACTTACCTGCTATTTGCTGAGTAATACCAGAAAGAAGCATCGCCTCGACAAACGACTCCCTTTTAAAATTGACAATGGGAGCATCACCCAAAACGCCTGCGCCAAGCAAAGGCATTGCCAATTCGTCTGTATCAAATTTATCAACCAATTTCACAGACAACAAGTCGTATGCTGGAGATAAACGATAACCATTTTGAGGATATTCCAACAACGAGAAGTTTTTACAATGCATATCGGAATTTCCTGTTATCCATGAGAAAAGTACTAACTCCCAGAATCGTTGGACATCTAACATGGGCGAAATGGAATATCTTTTAATGGTTTCTGCCAATTGTATATAAGCTCCTCTGTATTTATGTTCAGTAAGTCTATTGGTCAATTGGCACATATCCAGCATTGAGAATTTCTTTCCCGTCGCATCTCTATCTACCCTGCGTGTAATGTATGCTAACTCGCCATCGTCCATTCTTATCAAACCATGTGGCACTGTTTCTATTCCACAAGCAGATGCCATTTTCATCGTTACATCTTCTATCTCTGGCAAGAAGGCATATTGTGAACTTTGAGGTTTCAATATAAAATTACCCCACAGACCCACTATGGTAAGTTTGTTTGGTTCGTTTTTTCCTCCTCTATTTATATCCAACGCCAATTTGGGCTGCACACCTGTAATGGATGTACTTTTTTCGATAATTTGCAATGCGAGTTGCTCAATATTATTTCTACTGTATGGCAACACAGGTGCTTGTCGCATTCCAAATAGTTTCATAGCACATTGAGGATGATAATGCAAGCCCGTATCACCTATCTCTTTATAACAATATAAACACCTATTCTTCATATTCACGTACTGTAATATTACCAATACAATCCTTACAACAAGTAAGTAATAATTTCATTCTATCACGTGGATTTATTTTCCAGTTTTTATCTACAATATCCAACAACCAACCCTCTGGGATAAGGCCATCAAAAACCGGAAACATAAATTCTTTTTCAAAAGTTTCTTCTTGTAGTGGCATGGTTGGACTTAACGCGACAGCATCTGCGCGTTTTAAATATTCTGCGTCGTATTGGAAGAAATACCCATCGGAATTTTCTACCAACACACCACAAAACACATCGTTTATGTAAATTTTTGCCTTAGTCATTTATTCTTTTAGGATATAAGGTTTCACCAAAAAGTTCTAATACTTGATTCACTTTATCTAACTGAACGGTTGTTTTTCCTCTTTCCAGTTCTCTCACAAAACGTACGCCTACTCCACTTCTTTCTGCCAATTCTATTTGCGTAAGTTTAAATTGTTTTCTTTTCTCTTTTATGTATTCTCCTATTGTCATATCTTAAAATATAATCCCGTACGGGTACAAATAATTAACTTTATATGCAAAATAAACCCTATCGGGTACAAATATAATAATTTTCTTATAAATTATACCCGAAAGGGTTGAAAAAACACAAAAAAATCACCCGCACTGGCATTTGGTTTGCGTGGTGCGGGTGTGAAGGACGCCATGCCGCTAAAAACCTTGGCACAGACTTCACATCAATCAAAACCGCATAATTTTATTATTATTATAATTATTGCGGTTATTGTTAGACCTGGGATAGCTACCATTTTAACAGGCATAAGAAAATTTTCATTAAAAGCTCTTTTAAAGAAAATCTTACGTTCAATAAGCCCCCAGTTTATATAATTTAGACCATGTTTTTTGCACCAAAAGTATCTTTTTATTTCTTCCCACATAATAATTATTTTTATAGGTTAATTAATCATACATTTCTTCATTTATAATCCAACCATCGGCCACTAAATCTTCTAGCGACTTATAACTTGCCACAATTTTTGCATTCTCTATCTCAGCCATATCATCCTTATAATAAACACTTTCTGCAATTTTACGAACAATGTACTTATTAGCAATAACATCTGCAATACTAATATAATTTAACACCCCTTTCTTTGCTTCTTTATCACGTTGCTTTAAAAACACCTCTACCAATGTTCCATATTCAAATATTGTCTTTAACCTCTCTAACTGAACAGCAGGAGATTCAAATTCTTCGCACCATTGACTTACCCACTTACGCCTTTTATTCATCAAAGGAATATGTTTGTACTTTACCAAATCTACATCTTTGGTAGATGTTCTAACAGCTATGTAAGAAATAATGGACCCAATGAAAGCCCCAACCGTCCAAACCCATATTTCAGAAACAATTTCACTACTACAAAATTCAAAAACACCTTCATTCAACAATACTAGCATAAGTATAGACAAAACAAACATTACAAGAGGCACATAATGAAATGCGTACGTAATAATGGTCACTTCGTCAGAGGGCTCGTCTTTATTTTTTTGACAGGCTTTCCAAGTAGCCAAAACTTCTAAAGATTCTTTTCTTTCTTGGGCGGAAATAAGTTTAAATGTCTCCATAATAAATATTGTTTACTGTTTATCTTACATATAAAATAGAAATGTGTCGCCTATTTTTAAAAACAAACGACACAAATTAACTACAAAAACGTTGTAAAGTCATAGCCCTTTTTGGACCTAATTTAAAACCTGCATCTACCCCAGGTAGTTTCTGTATGCCCTTAAAAGAATTGTACCCTAAAAAAATCACCCGCACAGGCATTAAGTATGCTCGGTGCGGGTGTGAGGGAATTATTTCTTAACTTGTTACCGTTTTGCTATATTTTAACTCAACAATTTAAAAATTGCAGAAATAGTTTCAAAAATCTCATTCTCATTAGGCACTTTTTTATATGCTAATTCTGGCATTTCCTTAATATAAGCGCTCTGTAATTCAGACCATACCACATTTATATCTTTTACTAGAGGTGAATCGTTTATTGTTTTATTAGACCAACCAATAGGTTCTTTGAAAGATTGTTGATCATGTTCTAATAATGCCCTAAAATCCAATTTAAAATCACTACTGATAAGATAATTTCTACATTCTGTATCATTCCACAAGAAATACAAATCATAAAAATGCCTGATTTTTGTTTTTAACTGTGTAATATAATCATCTGCCAATGAATGACGAACTAATGAAACAATCTTTTCGGTTGCTGTTCTACTTTTATCTAACACATTAATTTCAAAAGCACCTAGATTAAATTTTTCTATTACATCTACCCTACCAGATTTTTCTAAATATTCTGTTATAAAGCTTTTAATGAGAACTTTATGATATGGATAAGGATTTGCAAAAGATACTACTTCCAATAATATTTGACCTGAATTGATTGAAAACAATGGATAATTCTCGGTAACTTTTGGATATTCATAATACACTTTCCTATACTTTGAATATTTTCTAGTTTCTGGTTTTATAACTTCAACCAAACCATGCGACATAACCTTGGTTATCTCGTGAATAATCTTCTTAGTTTGAGTTTCTGGCAGATCCCTATCATTAAGTATGGCGATGTCTATATCTTCTGAGAACCTATCTCCTATATTATGTGCTTTAGACAAAGAAGTACCGCCTTTAAACACCGCAATATCAACTGCTTTACTATGCGACAATTGCTTTAAAGACCTACATATCCAATAATCTTTTTCTATAAATGCTTCATTAATTCCTAAACCTCCTTCTTCGACAGGAGAGGATGCTAGCTGAATTGCCGCTTTAAATGTTTGAGTTTCTTCGTGTAGAATCATATATATTCCAATTAGTTTTGTTTGGTAAGACAATTTCTGTGATGGGTAGTTTATAAGTTGTAAGACCATTAAGCGACATTCTTATAGCATTAGAATACAATCCTAATTGCTCAAAAATAGCACCAACAATAGCTCGTACATATCCTGTATATCCAAACGTTAGTTTTTCTAACAAGTCTAGTTTGTCTGCATCTAGATTGCGTATAATTTCAATAACAGATTTACATACATCATCTGGCGATGTTGCTGGGATTCCCTTAATATATTTAATAGCATCAAGAATTCGCAACAATTCTATATTACTTTGGGTTATTGTATTTTTCTGTCGCAAAAATTTAATTAAATACGCTCCACGCTTTATTGGGCGTCTATACTCATTAGTCCCAATTAAAATTGTAGAAGAAATTTGTGTTGTCAAGCCCATCGAAGCAAAAGCCTGGATGCCTGTAACATAACCTATTACTTCATTATCTTTAAACAGCAAATCTTTAATTATTTCTGTCATTTCAGGCTTTAATTGTCCTAAAATGGTTTTCTGTGGCTTGTAATATTTCCCTTTTGAAACCTTTTGTAGTTCACCTTTCAGCGACATCCTACTCAAAGTTTTAGCCAATGCCATATCATACTTTGGTTCCAAACCAAAATCTGACACAGTAAAAATCTCTCCATTAGCATATGAAGCCATTTTCTCTTTTACAACATTAGCTATTTTCATAATAAAAATTATTTTTCTGCAAATATATAAAAGTCAAGTTTTTTACGCAAATATCTTGACATTTATTTAATCTAAGTTCACAAAAAAATCACCCGCACAGGCATTAAGTTTGCTCGGTGCGGGTGTGAGGGAATTTAAAATATATTGGTATTATTTATTAAACCAACATTTTTTTGCGAGTTTTGAAGTTGGGTTGTGGGTTGCCGCTTAGGTCGAGATGCCAGTATTTATATAGAGCTTGTTTAGACCACAGGTCTATTTGTTTTTTCAGTTTCACTGGGTCTGACTCAAAAACTGGGTCTGCACCATACACATCGGCAAAGCTTGGACCTTTCTTTTCGTAACAAACTTTTGCAGCCATTTCTATCGACTCATCTACCACTCTATCCTTTTCGATGTGGTTGTGAATGGCATCTGCCAAAGCTTTGGCTTTAAGTAGATGTGCATTGTCGTAAACCAATATTTCGTACCCTATGCGAATGGTTGCAGCGTTACAATCTACGCCGCCACCCAAACGCACCATTAGGTTTTTGCTTTGCACAGCTTTATATAGGTTTGCGTTGTCTTGTAGGGCAACCACGTTGTGTCTCACATTGTTTATCACAACAGAGCATTCTGCCAACGACGCAACCGCTTCGCTTACCATGCTTTGAAACGCATCTTCATCTTCCTTAAGCACTGTGCTGGCATACGCTACACTACCTATTTCTATGCGATGAGAAAGATTTTTTGCCTTTGCGGTAGCCAATCGGCTAAAATGCACATGTGAGTCTTGTGTTTTTAATGTGCCTAAAACCACAAAGAACCAATGTTTCTTGCCCCTTGCCATGCTTTGCTTCTTAAGAGAAACAAGGTGGTCGATAAAATGCAATGCCTGCGACTCCACATTTTCCTTCAACTCATAATCTTCTACATTTTCAAGGGTATCGCCACTCAAAAGATAAAAATTAAGGGCATCTACTTGACTAGGGCTTAATTCCTTGCTCACAAAGTTGAAACAACCCATAGCCGCCATGCTAAAGGCAAAATTGCTTGGCCCTACTATGTCCGAAGTAGAAATAATAGTGACATTAGAATCACGATTTATAAAACAACCATACTCTGTGTTGATAGGCATGTGCGCCACAGCAAGTGTATCATTTTGTTTATTTGATGGCACAGTTGAAGATAAATTTACCAAACGAAGGTCGGGGCTATAATTGACTGCATCTACTATGTCATTGATGTTGAGACCCGTTTTTACTTGCAAATAACTTAAAGAACGATAACGAGGTACAAATTTGTAAGAAGACTCAGACTGAATCATTCTATTAAAGGTTTTGCGAATAGCCACACTTGCATCATACAACTTTTTCTCCTCTTCTTCCTTTGCCACAGCATCGCTAAAACCACTTGCCACCAAACCTGCAGGCACAGCAAAAAGTGCAATCTTTAATATAGAAATAAATGCCCATGCTATCTTCCCTACCATAGAAATAGGATTATGTACCAAAACATGCTCAGGTGGATCTTCTAAATACGAAGTAAACGACCACAGCAAACTATCCCAAAAATTAGCATATACTTCTGGTTGGGCTATATGCTCTGCCACATATAAAATAATAGAAAAAAAGATAGTTAAGATTGCAATTAGCTGAATAGAAACCCAAATTTCATCCTTACTGCTTTTCAAGCCTTTAAAAAAGAAACGAAACCCGCTTGCTAATGTTGTTTTTTGCATACGCTGTTATTTCCAATCGTATTCACGTTTAATATGAATAGCTCTACCACCTTTAAGAGCTGTTGCAAGTTTAACTGGATTTTTATAATCCACCATAGCCTCTACTCCACCGTTTGGAGTATAATATTCACTTACTTTGTAAACTTCACCATCAATTTCTGCTTCTTGAAGATTTACAAAATCTTGAAATGCATCACCATGTATAAAGACCACATTACTTGGAATTTCCATTTTTACCACTGCTGAAGGATTACCAATTTTCTGAGTATCTATGCTTGTAATGTTACTACTTACATTGGGTCCTGCAATATTTTGTCCGTTATTTGTATCGTATCTTAAACAATTTGAGTTTATGTTTATTCTTAACATAAGAGTTGTATTTATCGATTGATTGTATCTGTTTGTGAAAAGAGGTTGACTAAAAATAATTTTAGCAACCTCTTTATTCTTTAACATTTAATTAGTCTTCCCAGTACAGTTTTGGGCAGGATACATTTACGGTTTTACCGTTTATTGTGCCAGTCCAAGTCCAAGTATTGTTGAAATTAAAGTAATCGGCGTGTTCTGAATAACAGTTTTGTAGGAATTCTGCAATATTAGTACAACTTAATTGACAGTTTGTCATAGAACATTTAGACTGAGATGTTACAGCTGCACAATCTTTAACACTACCACCACCATAACTATATTCACCTTTTGCATATGCATCATAAACAGAATTACCTGAAGTTATTGTTGAATAACTAAATATTATTTCATGTGTATACCCACGTCTTGTTACACCACAAATTCCACTTGATTCACTTCCCGAATCGCAAATAATTGTGCCTGAAGAATAGCAACCTATGATACTACTATAAAAGTTATTATATCCAGTTATCCCTCCAACATATTTTTTTGCTTTAATTACAGCTTCTACTTTACATCCAGAAACTGTACCACCATCGCCTAATATTCCAACTATACCACCGACATTACTACTTCCTGAGAGAACTCCCTTATAGGAACTATTAGTAATAACATCAGCCTTATATGTTCCAATACCACCAGACAGTCCACCTACGTTATTACCTCCTGAGATATTCGCATTTACATGACAATTATGAAAATCAATATATTTTTCTGTAGCATAAAGATATCCTGATATTCCACCTACATAATTATCACCTATTATTACATTTACATCAGTGTTAGAAATAACCTTGCAATCTGTTATCTTGCCATAATACCCTACTACACCTCCTATATAATCTTTTCCTGTTATTTTTGACTCTTGATTAAATACAACTTGGCAATTAGATATTTTACCATAATTACCACATTTTCCTGCTATTGCTCCTACATAACTATTAGTACCCGCATCAATATCTACACCATTTATAGTTAGGTCTTTAACAGAGCCTTCCAATTCTGCAAACAAACCAATGTTATCATTGCCATCAGGGCGGGTAATTTTTAGGTTATAAATGGTATATCCACCTCCATCAAAAGAACCGTTTAGATTAACTATTGGCCAATTTCTGTTATCCAAGTCGATATTGTTGCATAACACAAAGTGTGCATCTGGATATTGTTTAATCAACACCAACTGAGAACCTGTTTTAATTTTATACGGATTAGACTCGGTACCTATACCACCTGCAAAGGCTTTTGCCATGCTTCCATCCCACCTATCGCTATTTACATCTTGCATGGTAACTACCACGTCTTCGCTATAGGCTACTCCTTGCGAATTTATAGCGTATGCACGTACGTAATAGGTTGTATTAGGTTTTAGTCCGGTAGTTGTACTGGTAAAATCGCCTAATTCCAATCTTCCCCCTAATTTAGAACGGCTATCGGTTATAGTAGGAGCTGGATTTAATCCCCAACAATGTCCGTGTTCGGTTACTTGTGCACCACCTGTGGCTTGCAAGGTACCTATTATTTCAAAGCCGTCCTCGCTCATAGTGGTAGGATAAGGTGCTATAGATAAAGTAGGCGTAGTTAATTTCACCTTACTCATAGAAACAGAGATGTTGGCGTCGCCAGATTTTTTGCCTTTAAACGATATGGTAACATTGCCAGAATAGGATCCATAATTTACTTGACTTCTATCTACATGCATTGTAAACGAGCTGCTACTTCCAGCATAGATTAGACCTTTAGTTTTGTTGATAGAAAGCCATTCTGGCATACTTACCACCTCGTAGGTGCAGTTCTCGTCCGTATTATTAAAACAAACGATGGTTTTTTCGGCATTTAAATCGCCAAAATTATATGCTTCGTCCGAAAGCGAAAAATTAGATTTTGCTTTTAACATAAAGTCGGTATATACATGTCTAGATGCCTCTATTACAATGGTTTTAGATTCCTCGTTATAACCCGACTTATTGAAGGTTAATGTATATTCACCTGGTGTAAGGTTAGCAAACTCAAATTCACCAGAGGTAGATGTTGTAACAGAATTTCCTCCTGGATGTAATGACACTTGACAATTTGTTATAAACTCTCCCGTTTCATAGTCTTTTACCACTCCATGAACAGACCCTGTAAGATCTACAATGTCTTTAGCACATGCCACTAAAAACAAACTTGTTGCAATATACAATATGTACTTTACTGTGTTTTTCATTGTTATTCTTTATAATTTTAAAATTTCATAGCAATACCTATACCTATGCTATTATTATCTGCATACGGTACAGGCGCAAAAGTTACCCTACTGGGTTCAACTTTTACACGTCGTGCTCCTGGAGTTACCAAAGCATCTATTAAGTTATACACATAGATTGCAGCTGCCACCCCAATACAGATGTTTCTGCCTGTTTCCCACGAGTCTGCTAACGAGTTGTATTCCGCTGCATACTTAGGTTGTTCATGCATTTTCTTTATATAGGAAGCGCGGGTATTTTCGCATAAGATAATACCACCTGCAGCAATAATTTCACCACCTAAAATAAGACCACCTTTTACATAACTACCTTTATAAAACTGGCCAACACTGGGAATCACAGACAATAAGCCTGCAGCGCCGTATTTGGATGTCAAAGTAATTTTATCGTCATAACTTCCGCCGTATCTATTTTTGTCGGCTACTGTATAAAGAACATGGACTTCGTATTTTCCATCATCGTAAATCCAATATTGGTCAATAACTCTACATACTATTTTTAGTTGATGCCCCTTTTCTATAACCTCCATTTCTATTTCTTGGGTATATTCGGCATTATGTTCATATTGGTTTTGGGTTATTTTTTCCATTACCTGAACACTAGTGTTGACAGTTAGCCCACGTTCTTGTTCTAACATTTGTGCCATAGACACAAATGCTTGCTGTTTTGCACCTGCCAAGGTAGCACCCATTCCCATAGATTTAACAAAGAAATATGTTCCAGACTTGCTTTCGGGCAAAGCATGTGTTACCCATTTAGGTTTTAGCTTATCAGATTTCTCTTTTGCATATAACGTTGTATGACAGCACATAAGTACTGCCACACAACAAAGTAAACTTAATATTCTAATTTTCATTGAATTTTATTCTCTTTACTTCCTCTTACATTAATACTGTTGTCCTTGTGGATATTGTTGATACTGATTTGGGTATTGCTGTTGAGGATATTGTTGATATTGTTGTCCTTGAGGGTATTGGTTTGGATATTGTTGTTGTGGATATTGCTGTCCTTGTGGGTATTGATTTTGATAGTTTTGTTGGTATTGTTGTTGCTGTTGTTGGTATTGTTGATTTATTTGCTGGCTTTGCAAATTGTATTGGTTTTGTTGGTTTTGATATTGCATATTTCTTTGATGCTCTCTATCCAAGTTGTTTTGCTCCATCTCGTTTTTACGAGCAGCTTGTTGTTCGCTCAACGAAACGGTGTTGTTTTGAGCATCAAGTGCATCCCAAGCATGTTGCATATCTTGTTCAAATTGTTTTTCGTTAGCAAGTATTCTGTCGCTTTGCGCTTTCATTGCATTCAAAATACCTGCGCGATCGTACGTTACACACACTTCATACTTATACATTTTAGTGTTTGCGTTATATAGTTTACGTGTATCAAGCACAGTAGCTCCATCCACAACACCTTTTGCTGCTGTTATTACTTGATTTCTGATTGACTCATCCAATGCAGTTTCCCCATTAACAGATGTTTGTTGTGCATAAATATCTAACCCAGATCTTACATAAACTTCTATTTTTTCTTGAAGTGCATTTACTGCTTGCGTACGAGCAGCATTTAGCGCTAATTGTTCCTTATAAGATTCTGCGCTACCATAAGCACGAATTTCATTGGTTCCTCTTGCCATTGATAGTTCTTCAATAGGCGATTTTCTTACCTCTGCATAACCCACTTCGTTTGGTCCTTGTTGAGATTGGTATTGTTGCTGATAAACAGGTTGCTGTGGTTGTTGATAATAACCTTGTCCTGCTTGTTGATAATACATAGGTTGTCCTTGTGGAGCATATCCTCCATAGTTAGGATAAGGTTGTTGGGGTTGTTGTTGAACTTGCTTAGAAGAACCACATGACGCAACTATTAGTACAGTAGTTGCCATTAAGATAAAACGAATTGTTTTCATAAATTTATAATTTTGTTATTATTAGTTACACAATAAAAGAAGGTCAATTAACTAAAAATCAACATCTTATACAAAGAAAAAATTCCCCTCTCTTACCAAGAGAGGAAGAAGAATATAACATACTGATTATTAGGCATGTCTATACCATCCGTAAAAGTGAGACACTATTTTTTTTTGAAGAAATTAACAAATTGTACCATTAAAAATTGTATTTATATGCTTTTTGTAATACATTTGTAACGTAAATGTTAAAATCTTCCTCTCTTGGTAAGAGATAGATTTTTTTAACACCTTTTTTTGACAACAATAACGCCCATTTTCTTCTTAATCACAGTCCTTTTTGGTCCTATTTTCAAGCCTTCATAGAAACAAAAACTCCTGCATAGGAACTTCTCATACAAACAATCACCTATTTTACCAAAAGTAGGTATGCACCGATTTTACCCCCCCCATATTTTTTTGGCTCTTTTTGGCTCTTTTTAAGGTTGTAAATAAAAATATACATACTTTTGTGTTATGGCAGTAGATACAAATATTCCGCAAATAGTTGCTCTTAAAAAAGCAGTAGAAAAGAGGTTCGGTCACCCCATAGAGAGTAGAACTGATTTTACCGAATTGGCATACGACATTGAACGTACTACCAACAACCACATATCCGAAAATACCCTTAGAAGATTGTGGGGTAAAATATCCGGATACACAACTGTATTTACACGTACATTGGATGTGTTGTGTAAATACATTGGACACGAGCAATGGAATGTTTATTGCAAATATTTGAGCAAAGAATCAGAGAAAGAATCGGAAATAATATCTTCTAACATGATTATCAAAGTAGAAGAACTTCAAATTGGCGATAAGATTCGCTTGGGCTGGTTACCTGATAGAATGTGTATTGTACAATACATTGGTGGTAGAACGTTTAAAGCTATCGATGCCGTCAACTCTACGGTCCAAACAGGCGATACATTTGAATGTAGTCTCATGATTAAAGGTTACCCTCTTTTTGTAGATAACCTAGTACATGGTGGCGAACATTGCCAACGCTATTCGATGGGAATACAAAGTGGATTGACCACGCTTGAGAAATTATAAAAATAATAATCTGCACATACATGATCTTGCATGTCAAGGATGCAAGCAAATAGCAGCATCACCGCAAATACAAACAAATTGATAGCAGTTTTGCCAAGAAGCGGATTTAATTGAGCACCTAAAGATCTTTTTAGTAGACGCCACGTATTGATATGCAACACGATATACAATATAGGTGCAACAAGAGCCCAACAAGAAAGATAATCCCACAAAGGCAACATAAGAAGCATAGCAATTATACCAAACCACAAATAAAAACGCCCCATTGTTTTTCTACCAAAAATGACTACGGTGGTACGTTTATTTACTGCAGCATCATCTTCCATATCTCTATAGTTATTCACTATCAATACATTAGCTGCCAAAAGGCCAACAGCAACAGAAGTCGGAATAACAAATTTCAGCCCTTCCCAACTACCGGTTTGCAAAAAACAAGTAAACAACACTGGCACTACCCCAAAGAACAAAACTACGGCAACATCGCCTAGACCATGATGCGAAAGCGGATAAGGACCTGTGCTATAAGCCAGCGCAAATAGCATAATAACAATCCCTACTATTACAAGCCACCAAGGTCCATAACACAACATTGCACACCCCACCACAGCAGCCAAGCCAAGCGTAACAAAAGTGGCATATTTCATTGCCTTTGGCGAAATTTCACCTTCTGTCACTCCCCTGCGAAACCCATCCCTACCTTGTTTGTCCACACCGTTTTTAAAATCGTAATATTCATTGCCAAAATTGGATGCAATTTGAGCCAGCACAGCAAAAAGCAAACACAACACAGCAGGTACTGCATTAAATTTGCCTAAAAACACAGCACAAGCTATGCCCGCTATTACCCCAGACACACTCACCGGTAGCGTTCTTAGCCTCATGGCTTCTATCCAAACTTTTAGCATAATTTATTTTTTAGCCACATACATACGACATATTCCCAGCGTAAGCGGAGTGTGCTCCACAGTTGTAAAGCCCGCAGACTTTAGCATAGAAATAAATTTATCAGGCTCAGGAAAACGCAAAACAGAAGCAGGAAGATACTCGTATGCACCTCTATCGCCAGAAATCATACCACCAATGGCAGGTAATATTTTTAAGAAATACAGTTTGTAGCACCAACGGATAAAAGCATTAGACGGAACAGAAAGTTCTAATATAACCAATTTACCACCAGGAGTTAACACCCTGTACATCTGACTCAATCCGAGTTCTAAATGCTCAAAGTTGCGCACACCAAAACCCACTGATATGCGATCAAAAGTATTATCGGCATAAGGCAAATCTTCGCAATCTGCCACCGAAAGTTGGGCTGAAACACCTGCTTTCTGTATCTTTTCTCTACCCACCGCCATCATTCCTTCCGAAATATCGACACCCAACACCTGGCTACCCTGCGCCACTTTTTGAGCAATCTCAATGGTAAAATCACCCGTTCCGCACGCCACATCGAGCACTTTTAACGGTTCGGCAGTATCAACCATTTCGCGCACCGCTTTTTTGCGCCATCCTTTATCAATGTTTAAAGAAAGAATATGATTTAGTTTATCATAATCGGGAGCAATATTATCAAACAGTTTTCTTACGCCTTCCTTTTTTGCCATAATTATTTAAGTTTTAGTCTGATACAATATACATACGTAAGCAAAATTACATTCATAAGTAGCGCATAAATAATAGCAGGAAGCGCCATTTCGCCACTATTAAAGATAAAAGGCGAAGATGCGATTGCAATGGCTTGCGCTGCATTTTGCATGCCCACCTCTATGACTATCGTTCGTCTTACCGCATCGGTAAAATTACCTATTCTGGCAATGATCGAACTACACAACATTGCCACAAGAATCAGCCCTGCAGCCGACAGACCCAGAACGGCAAAATGCTCAACTATTTCTGATTTGTATTGGTAAAAAAAGACCAATGCCAAAGTCATTAACGCAGGGAATGCCACTTTACTTAACACATTCTTTACTTTAACAGCTGCATCCGGAAGATAATACCTAAACAAACTGCCCAACAACATCGGCACAAAAAGTAGCACTAAGTTCTGCACCAATAGTTTGCCAACGGGCAAATGAATTTCCATTCCCGACATATTCGACACTCCACTGGCAACAAACTCCATGATAATAGGCAGCGTAAATAAGGTAATCACACTACTAAGTGCCGTAAGTGTTATTGACAATGCCACATCGCCTTTTGCCAACATCGAAAAGACATTGGACGAACTACCTCCAGGGCAGCAAGCCACCAACACCAGCCCCATAAAATAAACGGGTGGTAAATTTAGAAGCCACGCTACTGCAAAAGCCAAAACTGGGAGAACGACAATCTGCCCTATCAAACCCAATAACACGGCTTTAGGATTTCTAACCACATCTACAAATGCCTTTTTACTCAAATCGATGCCCAATAAAAACATCAACACAATTAATATGGGCATAACTATCCAAATGGTATTCATATCATTATTTAATCCTCTGAATAACCCAAAATATAATCGTTCATATAATACCCATTACCGATATGAAAATCGCCACTGCGTAGAATTTTTAGCCCCAAATGTTGATAAAAATGCAGTGCAGGATTATCGCGATTCATGTTTAGCTCTATCGTAATAGGTTTGCCCGAGGCTGTATTTTTAGCAAAATCAAGTACCTGATTAAACAGAATACGTCCCAATCCCTTGCCTTGATGTGCAGGCATAATGTAAATTTTATGCAAATGAAACTGCGCTTTACCCTCGGGAGTATCACCTTCGTATTGCACCGACACATACCCGCAAGGCTCATCACCCAACATAGCAATATAATACACATGCCCATCGCTCAGTTGTTTTTCTAAATTAGGCAAAGAGTACATCCACTCCATCATGTAATCTATCTGATCGGGCGACAGCATTTCTCGATAAGTATGCCTAAACGTTACCTGTGCCATGCCGTGAATGGTAGGCAAATCGGCGGGGGTTGCTTTGAATAATTGATACGAATTCATCGACTTTCGTTTTAGGCTCCAAATATCGTGAAAAATCGTTCAAAGACATCATTAAAATTTCTTTTTAACATGTTATCGACGATTTTTTTAGGGCAATCCAAGGCTATTCCTGCTTTTTTTATACATTTGCATTGATTAAAAATACGCCATGAAAATTAATCCAAACATACTCGACACCATAGGAAAAACACCTTTGGTGGCTTTGCAAAGATACAGCCAACAGACAGGAATATCCAACAGCATCATTGCCAAGGTAGAGGCATTCAATCCTGGCGGTAGTGCAAAAGACCGAGTGGCTTTGCAGATGCTAAAACAAGCACAAGCCGATGGTTTGCTACAAAAAGGATCTACCATTATAGAACCCACCAGCGGCAATACGGGCGTAGGATTAGCCATGGCGTGTGCGGTATTGGGCTATAAGTTGATACTTACCATGCCCGATACCATGAGCATAGAACGTATTCGACTGGCTAAAGCATACGGAGCAGAAGTGGTTTTAACACCCGGTACGTTGGGCATGAAAGGTGCTATCGAAAAAGCACAATCATTGCTACAAGAAATACCTGGTGCATGGATGGCTGGACAGTTTACCAACCTTGCCAATCCCACGGCTCATTACCTTACCACAGGACCCGAAATTTGGAACGACACTGCGGGTAAAATAGACATTTTTGTAGCTGGAATTGGAACAGGTGGTACCATTAGCGGTGTAGGCAAATTTTTAAAAGAACAAAATCCTGCTATACAGATTATAGGGGCAGAACCTGCCGAATCGGCTGTTCTAAATGGTAATCCTGCTGGGCCCCATAAAATACAAGGTATTGGGGCTGGATTTGTACCCGACACTTACAATGCCTCTGTGGTAGATAAGGTATTAGCAATTCCTGGTAACGATGCTATGCAAACGGCAAGATGCCTTGCACAGCAAGAAGGCATTTTGGTAGGTATTTCGTCGGGATGTGCCTTAGCAGCCGCCACACGTATTGCCCTGATGCCCGAAAATGCCGGCAAAACCATCGTAGTCCTATTGCCCGATACCGGCGAACGATACTTATCTACGGAACTGTTTCAGTAGGCACAAATTTTGACTAATCGGTGAATCGACTAATCGACTAATCGACTAAACAACTAAACATATGATGACCAAACAAGAAACCATTGATTTAGCAGTAAAATATTTTACTGAAGGACATGCCTGTTCACAATCTGTACTTTTAGCCTTTGCCGACCGCATTGGTTTAGACAAAACCATTGCCAAACGCATTTCGGGCACATTTGGAGGCGGCATGGGTCGCCTACGCAGCAAATGCGGTGCCTTAACAGGTGGCTTTATGGTATTAGGCATGGTAGAAGGCTACGAAGGCCCCGAACAAATGGAACAGAAAATGGCAGTTTACAAGCGCGTACGCGAACTTAACAAAAAAGTAGAAGACCAATACGGCGAAACCAACTGCAACGAGCTACTTATTAAGTACTCCACCCCATGTAATGTAACCGAGCGCAAGCATCACCAAGACATTTGCGTAAAACTCGTTGCCGACACCACTGGGTACTTGTATGATATGCTTGAGGAGTAACCGTCACTTGTCACTCGTCGCTCGTCGCCCGCCGATTAACCGATTAGTCGATTAGTCGATTAGTCAAAAAAAATCCTTTCTCCTTTTTCAAATCTCAATTATTTTACGTATCTTTGCGGTCGCTTTTAGCATAAAGCACTAAAATTATTATTAACTAATTAAAAACAAGGACATTATGAACAAGTACGAAACCGTTTTCATTTTGACTCCCGTTTTATCTGACGTTCAGATGAAGGAAGCGGTCGAAAAGTTCAAAAAAGTGTTGACCGATGCCAACGCTGAAATTTTGAACGAAGAAAACTGGGGATTGCGCAAACTTGCCTATCCTATCGAAAAAAAATCTACCGGTTTTTATCAATTGATTGAATTTGCCGGAGAACCTGAGTTAATCAACACTTTAGAAACTCAATTCCGTCGTGACGAACGCGTTATCCGTTTCTTAACCGTGAAATTGGACAAATACGCTGCAGAATACGCAGAAAAGAGAAGAAAAAAACAAGGTAAAACTGAAGCATAAGGAGGAAATATCATGGCACAGAATCAATCTGAAATTCGTTATTTGACTCCACAATCAGTGGATAACAAAAAGAAAAAATACTGCCGTTTCAAAAAAAGCGGTATTCGTTATATCGACTACAAAGATCCTGAATTCTTGAAAAAATTCTTGAACGAGCAAGGTAAAATCCTTCCTCGTCGTCTTACCGGTACTTCGTTGAAATTCCAACGTCAAGTTGCCCAAGCTGTTAAAAGAGCACGCCACTTGGCTTTGCTTCCATACGTAACCGATATGATGAAATAATTAAGAGGAGGAAAAAAGCTATGAAAATTATTTTGAAAGAAGATGTTTACGGTCTTGGTTACAAAGACGAAGTTGTTACCGTAAAAAATGGTTACGGACGTAACTTTTTGATTCCTCAAGGAAAAGCTATTTTGGCTACTCCTTCTGCCGAAAAAATGTTGGCTGAAGAATTGAAACAACGCGCTCACAAATTAGCAAAAATCAAAGCTGACGCAGAAGCATTGGCAGAAAAAATTAATGCTGCTACCGTTAAATTTGCTACCAAAGTAAGCGATGCTGGTAAAGTATTTGGTTCTATTACTTCTTTGCAAATTGCCGAAGAATTGGAAAAACAAGGCATCAGCATTGACAAACGTACCATCCAACTAAAAGACGGTATCAAAGAACTAGGTGCTATCAAAGTAGCTGTTAAACTTCACCGCGAAGTTGCTGCAGAACTAACTGTAGAAGTTGTTGCTGAATAATTAGCATCACATATACACTAAAAAACCGACCTCAATAGGGTCGGTTTTTTTAATATCTTTCTATTTTTACTAACTCTAGGGTAAATACCAGCGTACTATGTGCTGGAATATCGGGTAGATTTTGAGCGCCATACCCCCACTTGGCAGGGATATATACCTCCCATTTATCGCCCTCGTGCATACGAACCAAAGCAATTTGCCAACCCATAATCAAATCGCGAATAGGAAACAGAGCAGGCAAACTATCACCCTCTGTACTATCAAACACGGTACCATCTATGAGTTTTCCCGTATAATGCACAAACACCAATCCATTAGGTCCTGGGCATTTAGTTCCACTACCTGATACCAATTTTTTGTACATCACCCCACTTTCTAACACCACCACATCGTCTTGCATCGCCATGCGCGATAAAAAGACCTCGTTTTCTTCTTTATAGGGGTTGAATTTATGTTTGGTACGTTCTTTCATAAAATCTGTCGATTGTCAATCGTCGCTTGTCGCTTGTCAATAGCCACTTGTCGCTATTTAATAATCAATACACCTTTATCTAAAAGTGAATTTTAAGTGTGAAATTCAAGGCTTGCGAAGCCTGAGAAACCGGAGCTTACTAAGCGTAAGTGAGGATTTCGAGGGCAAGCAGAACGCAGAAGTTCGCGCTTAAAATTTGCTTTTACTTTCTGTCGGGGGACTTATCACGGAAGAACAACTGCACCGGCGTCCCGCACAAATCCCACATCGAACGCAATTTATTCTCTAAGAAACGTTTATAAGGATCTTTGATGTATTGAGGCAAATTGGCAAAGAACAAGAACGTAGGCGTCTTGGTGTCAGGTATTTGCATCACATACTTAATTTTGATGTATTTACCTTTGATTGCTGGAGGTGGATAATTATCAATCAATGGCAAGAAGAATTCGTTTAGTTTATTGGTAGGGATACGGCGACGACGATTTTCGAATACACGCATAGCTTCTTCTATCACCTTGTAGATGTGGTGATTGGTAAGAGCAGAGGCAAATACAATGGGAAAATCGGTAAAAGGTGCAAATCGGTTACGAATAGCTTCTTCCATGGTTTTAACCGCCTTGCTGGTGCGTTCTTCTACCAAGTCCCACTTGTTTACACATACCACCAAACCTTTGCTATTGCGCTGAATAAGCGAGAAAATATTTTGGTCTTGTCCCTCAATACCACGGGTTGCATCCAACATAAGGATACATACATCGCTGTTTTCGATGGCACGGATAGAACGCATCACCGAATAAAACTCCAAATCTTCGTTTACTTTCGATTTTTTACGAATGCCAGCAGTATCGACCAAATAGAACGACTTGCCAAATTTATCGTATTTGGTATAAATAGAATCGCGGGTAGTTCCTGCAATATCGGTTACAATGTTGCGTTCTTCGCCTATATAGGCGTTGATAATAGACGACTTACCTGCATTTGGACGACCCACAACTGCTATACGAGGCAAACTTTCGTCAAATACATCATCGCTGGTGCGTTCGGTAAGCAAAGGCACAATGGCATCAAGCAAATCGCCAGTACCCGAACCTGTCATGGACGACACACAAATAGGATCGCCCAAACCTAAGCTATAAAATTCGGCAGATTGGTACAACAAGTCGTTGTTATCGGCTTTATTTACCACCAACAACACTGGCTTTTTGCAACCACGAAGCACTTTTGCTACATCTGCATCCAAATCGGTTACGCCGCTTTGCACATCCACCATAAACAAAATAACGTCGGCCTCTTCTATCACCACACGCACTTGTTTGTTGATTTCTCCTTCGAAAATATCGTCCGAGCCGGTAACAAAACCGCCTGTATCTACTACAGAAAATTCTTTCTTACCCCACTCTACTTTGCCGTATTGACGGTCGCGGGTTGTACCCGATTCATCGCTTACAATGGCCTTGCGCGATTCGGTTAAACGATTAAAAAGGGTGGACTTGCCTACATTGGGGCGTCCTACAATGGCTACTAACGACATGGTTTACTGATTATTAAGTGGGTATCCAAATAGTTTTAACTGTTTATCTTTGTTGCGCCAGTCTTTTTCAACCTTTACAAACAATTCCAAGAATACTTTCTTTTCGAAAAAGGCCTCAATTTCGGTGCGCGCTGCCATGCCTACTTTTTTAAGCATTGCCCCACGTTTGCCTATTATAATGCCTTTTTGCGATTCGCGTTCTACATAAATGGTAGCATGAATTTTAATCAATTTTGCTTCTTCTTGAAATTGTTCAACCACCACCTCGGTCGAATACGGAATTTCTTTGTCGTAGTTCTCGAGGATTTTTTCGCGGATAATCTCGTTGACAAAAAAACGCGCAGGACGGTCGGTAAGCGCATCTTTATCAAAGTAAGGAGGTGAATCGGGCAACAATTCTTTGATGCGTACCAACAATTGTTCGATGTTGAATTTCTCTAACGCACAAATGGGCACAATCTCAGCATCGGGCAAAATGTTTTTCCATTTTTCTACCAACGCCTCTAAAGCCTCTTGCGAGGGAAGCAAATCAATTTTATTGATAATCAAAAAGGTAGGAATGCCCGATTGTTTGGCTTTTTCTAAAAAGTCGATGTTTTTATCGTACGATTCTACCGTATCGGTTACATACAGCAACACATCAGCATCTTTTAACGCCGATGTAGAAGCCTCCATCATCGATTCTTGCAAGCGATAATTGGGTTTTAACACCCCTGGGGTATCGGAATACACAATTTGAAAATCTTCGCCATTCACAATGCCCATAATGCGATGACGGGTAGTTTGCGATTTTGACGTAATAATAGAAATACGCTCGCCCACCAACGCATTCATCAAGGTCGATTTACCCACATTGGGATTTCCTATGATATTTACAAATCCAGCTTTATGCATATCAATTCATTATAGAGCACAAAGATAATATTTTTTTGGCGAATCGACTAATCGACTAATCGACTAATCGATATTTTTACTACCTTTGTGTATAACACTACGAAACACCATGAACCTCCATACCTTTTTACAAGAACAGTTAGCGGCAGTGCCCGTAGCAAAAGCCAATTACGATAAACTGAAACAAATCAAAACCAAGGAGTTTGACTTTGGCGATTACAAAATATACGTACATTTCAACCCTGCACGTGCGGTATCGTCATTGGCAAAATTGGACGCCAAAAGCATAGCCGAAAGACCTTGCTTTTTGTGTGCTAAAAATCGCATCGAAGGGCAAACCGCCATCGACTTTAAAGGTAAATACGACATTTGCATCAATCCCTTTCCTATTTGCGACGAGCATTTTACGGTGGTTTCAAAAATGCATGAGCCCCAAAACATCATCGGCAAGGTGCGCGATTTTATCGATTTAGCCCAAGCCTACCCCGATTTTATAGCCTTATTTAACGGAGCCAAATCGGGCGCATCGGCCCCCGACCACATGCATTTTCAATTGGTCAACAAAGATTATTTTCCATACACCGTAGATACGCCTATGCCAGGTGTGGTTGAGAAGGTTGTGCTCATTTCTGCGGATGCCGATGCGTTAGAACAACAACTTACCGCAGAAATCAACAAACGCCAACTCGAGGGCGAGCTACCCGCCAGCCACGTTAATTTGTTCTGCGAATACAAAAACGATGAATGGGTGGTCACCATTTTTCCACGCATCCAGCACCGCCCCCGCCAGTTCTTTAGCGAGGGGGAAGACCGCCTCATGATGAGCCCCGGCGCCATAGACATGACCGGTCACCTTATCGCCGCCCGCGAAGAAGATTTTGAGAAAATTACAAAAGAAGTGATTGTGGATATATTTAACCAAATCTCTGGCGAAAAATTTTAATGACTAATCGGAGACGTGTTGATGAACGAATGTGAATAATCGACTAATCGACTAACGACTAAATTTATGAGCAACATACGCGTAGGTATCTATACGAGAACAGAGATTCGTGCGGTATTTCATGGGGAGTACAAGCATGGCGAGGAAGTGATAAGCGGAGAAAAGGTAATCTGCGAGGCGGGTTGGTATGTGCCATTGTCTGAAGATTGCAGTTTTTCGCTGATGGATGTGACCATTGGCATTGATTTTCATTGGGAAAGAAACGAGACCCAAACATTTAAAGGCAGTTTGGAGGTGATGAGGGCTAAAAACGGAGAACTTACGGCTGTAAATGTATTGGATATTGAAGATTATTTGCAAAGCGTGATTTCTTCTGAGATGAGTGCCACATCGCACCTGGAATTACTTAAGGCTCACGCTGTGATATCACGCAGCTGGGCTCTTTGTAAAATACAGCGTTCGCTTGAAGGAAGTGCTTTTGCATGCCAAGAAAGCGAGGGCAAACGCATTTGTTGGTACGGCAGCGAGCCTCACGAAGGTTTTGACGTGTGTGCCGACGACCACTGCCAACGCTACCAAGGACTACGTGCCAAAGACCACAAGAATGCTGTTAAAGCCGTGCAAGAAACCCAAGGAGAAGTTTTATGTCAGTTAGGAGTTAGGAGTGAGGAGTTAGGAGTTATTTGCGACGCTCGTTTTTACAAGTGTTGCGGAGGAGTAACCGAGCAATTTGAAACGTGTTGGGAAGATACGCATTTTGATTATTTGGTAAAGGTGGAAGACTTTCCAAAAGAAAGGAGAGTTGATAAAGGAGAAAGGAGAAAGGATCTCACAACAGAAGAAGGTGCAAGAAAGTGGATTATGGGCAATCCAGAGGCTTTTTGCAACACGAACGACAAAAAGATTTTAAGTCAAGTTTTGAACGACTACGACCAAGAAACTATCGATTTTTATCGTTGGAAAGTGGTTTACTGCCAAGAAGAACTAACCGCTTTGGTAGCACGTCACGCACCCCAATTGGGCAAAATAATAGACCTAATTCCCTTAAAACGTGGCGTTTCGGGCAGAATTTACGAGCTAAACATAGTGGGCGAAAACGGAAGTATTATCATCGGCAAAGAATTAGAAATTCGTAAATGGTTATCAAACAGCCATTTATACAGTTCTGCTTTTGTTGTTGAAAAAGATGGCGATACGTTTACCCTATATGGAGCCGGTTGGGGACATGGTGTAGGTCTTTGCCAAATTGGAGCCGCTGTTATGGCAGAAAAAGGTTACACTTACAAAGAGATTTTAGCACATTATTATCCAAATACAATCATAGTCGGACATTCGTCCTCCGACTAACCGACTAATCGACTAAACACCTAAACGCATCAACAAATCATCATGAAAAACTATAGAAACCCTTGGGCTTGGATTCCAAGTTTGTATTTAGCAGAAGGATTCCCCTACGTATTGGTAATGACCGTATCGGTTATCCTGTACAAAAACCTAGGCATTGGCAACGCAGAAATTGCCTTCTACACCAGCTGGTTATATCTTCCATGGGTCATCAAACCCTTTTGGAGCCCCATGGTCGATTTGGTAAAAACCAAACGTTGGTGGATTTACAGCATGCAACTGCTTCTAAGCGTGGGGCTTGCAGGCATTGCCTTTTCGCTACCCACCACATACTTTTTTCAAGCATCGCTGGCATTTTTCTATCTTATGGCCTTTAGTTCGGCTACGCACGATATAGCTGCCGATGGTTTCTACATGCTTGGACTCAACGAAAAAGACCAATCGTTGTTTGTAGGCATTCGTAATATTTTTTACCGATTATCCAATATTTTTGGCCAAGGCGTATTGGTAATGATAGCAGGCTATCTCATGAATCGAATGGAAAATCCTGCTGTGGCCTGGTCGTGGGTATTTGGCTTGTGCGCCGTTATCATGGCTGCCATGGGCATTTACCACTTCTTTATTTTGCCTCGCCCACAAAGCGACACCACCAATAATCAACGAAGCATTAAAGAATTGTTTGTTTCGTTCTTTAGCAAAAAAGGCATCTGGACAGCCTTGGCATTTATTCTGCTTTACCGTTTGGGCGAAGCGCAACTTACCAAAATAGCATCGCCATTCCTACTAGAAGCGCGCGAAAATATGGGTCTTGGCATTACGACCGAAACCGTAGGGCTTATTTATGGTACCATAGGCGTTATTGCCCTACTTTTGGGCGGCATTTTGGGCGGTATTTTAGCCGCTAAACACGGCCTAAAAAAATGGATTTGGCCCATGGTATTGGCCATGAACATTCCTAACCTTGCGTACGTATATTTGGCGTATGCCTTGCCCGAAAATACTTGGATAGTTACCGCTTGCATCGCCATTGAGCAATTGGGCTACGGCTTTGGATTTACCGCCTTTATGCTGTACTTAATTCAAGTAAGCAAAGGCCCTTACCAAACAGCACACTATGCCCTTTGCACTGGCTTTATGGCCTTGGGCATGATGCTTCCAGGCATGGTTGCGGGTTATATTCAAGAGTGGTTGGGCTACGGTCAATTCTTTATTTGGGTATGCCTCTGCACCATCCCCGGCATGCTACTTATTCCTAAATTAAAGATAGAGTAAACAATCTTTTGCGCCTTATTTTTTCTGCAACCTATCAGTACGCATAGGCGATAGCCGTGGTAAGGATAGGTTGCAGAAAAGATGATACAATCTTCTTATTTTACCTTATCTATAATTTCTTCGGCTGTAATTGAATTTAGCAACGTTACCGCACAAAGTTTCTTGCCTAGGTCTTTTATCGAGGCTCCTATATGGTAAACCTTATCGTCTATAATCAGAAATCGATCGTGCGATTTTTTGCTTACATACACCTCAACAACGGGATATTGCCCATTATGCTTTTCTAAATCGAGCGAAAACTGATCGCTTATTTTATAGGTATAAATTTCGGCCGACACATCTTGTTTGCGCTTGGTTAGTAAGGTAAGCACCGACGCATCCACGTAATTATCAATCACAACAATACGTTTTTGAGCCGATTCAATTAACTGCGACATAAGAATGTGTGCATCAAAGAGTTGGTTCTCATAGAAAACACCCTCTACTGGCGGCAGCGAGGTTCGAACAAAAAAATCTACCTGTTCCGTAAGTTGCTCAATTTTTTGTTCGTGATCGTATAGTTTTCTATCCATTCTATTCTCAAGTGCATCTATACGCTGATTTACTGCATATCCTCGCAAAAGATATTCCTTTAATACCTTATTTGCCCATTGACGAAATTGAATGCCTCTTTTAGAATTGACTCTAAACCCAATCGAAATAATAGCATCTAAATTATAACACACTACATTTCTTGTTACTTTTCGTGTTCCTTCCATTTGAACTATTCGGAAATTCCGAACAGTTGATTCTTTTTCTAATTCCTCATCTGCATAGATACGACTAATATGTTCACTAATGTTAGACTTGGAACTCTGAAATAATTCAACGATTTGTGCCTGCGTCAACCACACCGTTTCGTTTTCCAAACGAACCTCAAGACTAATTGTCTCGTTAGGATGATAAAGAACAAGTTGATTCTGATTTGAATTTTGTACAGACGATGGTGCACCATCTACATTGGAAAGTTTTTTGCTCATAAAGATTATAAATTAAGATGAATAACAATATCTGCTCCGTTTGAGAGTGACGTACTGCAAAGATAGTATATAAAATTAAAAACGTCCGTCCTACTTCACATATTTTTCTGCAACCCATCAGTACGCATAGGCGATAGCCGTGGTAAGGATAGGTTGCAGAGAAAAATGCGATGCAGAAACTCTACATCGCATTACGGTATCGAAGTTATTTATTTTTAATCTTGCACTAAACGCACGGATAAAGCATTGCTGCGGTAGCCGAAGCACTGCCCCAACCCGTCTGGTCCAAAACAAAAGTAATACCCACCATACGATGCCCGTTCTGTCGCAGACCAATAGTTGCCAAGGTCCTGCACCCCGCCAACTTCGCTACCGTTACGACTGCCCACAGCAGGAAGAAAAACTGCACCTGAAGTTTCTAATTTAGCCCAATCTGCAATTGATATGACTTGATTATTACCATAACAATCGGCGCAATAATCATCTGCAAAACCCGACTTAAAGACTACACCTGTAGGACATACCCATGCATCGGGAAGAAGGACAAGCCCATTTACACCATTTACTTTTGCGGTACCCCTTAGATTGGATGCATTTGATCGTTCATTAACAAGGTAAAACCATTCTGGGAAAGTAAGCGTACGATTATGTATTTGAAGCATTAGCACCCACTTTATTTACACCCCAATCAACAAAGGCAGGAAAGTCTTTATAATTGGTACTTTTATTCGTAGGATGGCCGCCTGTTCCCCAGCCAAATAAGTCAATCCAACCATTGTAATCGTCAGCAATATTTGCATTATCATCTCCCACATAATCCAACTGAGTAGGAGCAAAACGCCACGCTTTATTGGCTGCATGATACTGCAAATTACCAGAAGAAAAAGTGATTGTTTTTGTTGCAGATACAGAGAAAGGCAGCGCAACAAAATGACTTACATAAGGTTCTGATGGACTATCAGGCGACTCCGGATCTGAAGGATGCGATGGTTCAGACGGGATGATTGGCTTTGATGACGTAGAATCTTTTGGCAACACAGGAACTTCAGTTCCTTCTGAGGAGGAACCTCCATTATCACCAGGTTTTTCCGGACCGGTAGGCGGTTCGCAAGCTGTCAATGACAGCGACATTACAACAAACAAGTAAAATAACTTTTTCATTATTCTTTAACTTTTTACAACATATACAAAATTGACTGAATCCTCATTTTATAGCAATTCTAACAACGCCTCCATATCGGGCAATACCACATCAGCACCAGCCTGCCAAAGGTCGTCGTCTTTTAAAATACCAGTATTTACAGCAATGGTAAAAATGCCTGCTCCTTTTGCAGAGCGCACACCCAAAGGGGCATTTTCTACCACAATGGCCTCATCAGCTTGCAAACCTGCTTTTTCAAGTGCCATAAGATATGGTTCTGGGTCGGGTTTGCCTTTTTTAACGTCGTAGGCAGTAACCATTTTTTCTTTGTAGAACGTATGGGGAAAATAATGGTTTAGTGTATCCAACAGACTAGCTTGGCCAGAGCCTGTTACAATGTAGATTTCAAGTCCTAACGATTTTACCTTTTCTAGCACATCATGCATACCACGCATGGGAATTGGATCGCCAAAAGAATCAAAAATACGGCTTTTGTTGGCATAAATGCGCTGAATATCGTCTTGCGTAGGAACACCTCTACCATGTGCCAAATAAACATCGGTTACGGTACCAGACCCCGTTCTACCCTCTTGCAAATACACTTGGTATTCAGAAAAAGGCAAGCCCTCCAACGCCATGGCCTGGCTCCAAGCCTTAGCATGGCGAGGCATCGAGTCAAAAATAACACCATCCATATCAAAAAATACCGCTTTGGGCACAAAGGGCAATACAAAATTGGTTATATCGGATTTCATCATTGTACAATTATTTTCTGTTCACAAAGATACAACAAATATAACTTCACCCCTATTTTTTTGAAAGGTTAGCATTTATTTGTAGAAAGTTAAGAAAGAAAATAGCCTTAATCTCCGCAAATTACATTACATTTGCAGTACATTACAGACGAATACATCGACACATGAAAGCAAAAATAATCAAACTACTAATGGGCATAAGCCTTGCCTTATCCGCTTTGCTTACAACCTCTTGTATCGGAGGCGAAAGTAGCCCACTTATCAGCATCGAATTTGTTGCTCTTAACGATTCGATTGTTTTAGAACAACCTCCTGTTCAGGTAGGCGACACCTTGTATGTAGGCATGGTACTAACAGGCTATGAATTTCCTTTAGATTACCTACAAATCAATGTCGATCGAGAATATTTTTCGGACGCTATGTGTGGCGATCCCAAAGAATTATCCTCCATCTTTACGGATTTTAGCGCTCCTCAAAAAGGTAGCTACCTATTCCAAAAAGACATCAAAACAGTGGCTGCCACTTGGGCATTAGTTCCCACCAAAGCTCCTAAAGATTACAAAGAACCTTTTGCCGTAGAACTCTATTTAAAGAGCCATGCTAAGGCTGACGAAAAGTTCAATCCATACTACCGTAAATTTTGGGTACTCATTGCCGACCCTACCCAACAACCATCCGCTAAATAAAACAACATCATGATAAAACTAGAAAATTTAATTCGTCCCAATATATGGGCATTATCGCCCTATTCTTGCGCACGCAACGAATTTACAGGCGAGGCATCTGTATTCTTAGATGCCAACGAAAACCCATACAATCAACCTTTTAACCGCTATCCAGACCCCTTACAAGTGCAACTAAAAGAAAAAATTGCTGCACTAAAAGGTGTGCGCCCTACTCAAATTATGTTGGGTGTTGGTAGCGACGAGCCCATTGACCTTATATTTCGCATCTTTTGCGAACCAGCAAAAGACAATGTTGTAGCTATCAATCCTACATATGGCATGTATGGCGTATGTGCCGACATCAACAACGTAAGCTACAAACAAGTTAACCTAAACGACGACTTTACCCTCGATGCCGACAAGGTTTTAAAAGCATGCGACAAGCACACCAAGGTAGTGTTTCTTTGCTCGCCCAACAACCCAACTGGCAACTCACTAAAACGAACCGAGATTGAAAAAATCATCCTTGGGTTTGAGGGGATTGTTGTTATCGACGAAGCCTACATCGATTTTTCGAACGAACCATCGTGGTTGGCATCGTTAGATCAATATCCCAACATCATTGTATTGCAAACTTTCTCCAAAGCATGGGGTATGGCTGCTCTTCGTTGCGGCATGGCATTTGCATCCGAAGAAATCATCGCATTTTTTAACAAGGTAAAATATCCTTACAACCTTAACCTACTTACCCAAGAAGCCGTTTACAAGCAAGTTGAAAACGTCGAACAAAAGAACGAATGGGTAAAAGCCTTGTTGATGGAAAGAAAAAGTCTTATCGACGCATTACAAGCCTTGCCATTGGTAAAAAAAATCTATCCGACCGACGCCAACTTTGTTTTGGTAAAAGTGGACGATGCGAACAAAATTTACAAACAATTGGTTGATAAAGGCATTATTGTACGAAACCGAAATACGGTTACGCTATGCGAAGGATGCCTACGTATCACAGTAGGAACTCCATCCGAAAACAAACAATTACTCACCGCCTTACAACAAATGGTATGAAAAAAGCCCTCTTTATAGACCGCGATGGTACGCTTATCATCGAGCCACCCATTACAGAACAAGTAAATAGTTTAGAAGAAATGACCTTTTTGCCAGGGGTTATTCGCAACTTATACTTTATCGCCAAAAATTTGGACTTTGAATTGGTCATGGTTACTAACCAAGATGGATTGGGCACCGATGCTTACCCTCAAGCAGTTTTTGACAGCGTACAAAATAAAATGCTCGAAATTTTGCAAGGCGAAGGCATTACCTTTGATGCCATCCATATTGATAAATCGTATCCACACGAAGGTTTAGCTACCCGCAAGCCAGGCACAGGCATGCTTACATCCTATATGGACGGCAGTTACGACCTAGCAAATAGTTATGTAATTGGCGACAGACTAACCGACGTGCAATTAGCCCAAAATTTAGGTGCGAAATCTATTTTAATTACGGACGAGTTTGGCAAATCGGATGCTACTTTTGAAGCTCAAAATTGGGATAGCATTGCCGAATATCTATTTGCAATATCAGCGGCTTCCTTGGAAACATCTTGACCTTCTTCTGATTTTGCTTTTATTTGTGCAAACAAATCATCAACAGATTTTAACAAATCTGCAGCTGATTCTTCCGCACCAGATTCAACAGCAAGATTTCTGGCCTCATCAACATTTTGTAAAACTAAAGAATTATCTACAGGTTCAACAGTTTCTTCTACTTCTTCAACAACAAATTCTTCAGTAACAACTGGAGCTTCAGGT
>CALDQH010000072.1 GCA_937911935.1 uncultured Bacteroidales bacterium
TTTAACCGCAAGCCACAACCCAAAACAATGGAATGCACTTAAACTACTCAACGAAAAAGGCGAATTCTTAAACAAAGAAGAAGGCGAAGAAGTTTTGCGATTGGCAGAAAACGATGCCTACACCTTTGCAGATGTCGATTCATTGGGCAAAGAAACCCAAGTAGATTACACACAAAAACACATTGATGCTGTATTGGCATTGAAATTAGTAGATGTAGATGCCATCAAAAAAGCAAATTTTGAAGTTGCATTAGATTGCGTAAACTCGGTTGGTGGCATTATTCTACCCAAACTTTTAGAACAATTGGGTGTAAAACAAACCACCGTTTTATTTGGCGAACCTACTGGCGATTTTCAACACAACCCAGAACCACTCGAAAAAAACTTGGGCGACATCATGACCTTGATGAGTCATGGCGAACACGATGTTGCATTTGTAGTCGATCCCGATGTTGACCGCTTGGCAATGATTTGCGAAAACGGCGATATGTTCGGCGAGGAATACACCTTGGTTACCGTAGCCGACTATGTTTTATCACACACCCCTGGCAATACGGTGTCGAATTTAAGTTCGACTCGTGCGTTGCGCGATGTTACTCGCATGCACGGAGGTTCCTACCAAGCAGCAGCTGTAGGCGAAGTAAATGTAGTAACCAAAATGAAAGAAACAGGCGCGGTAATTGGTGGCGAAGGTAACGGCGGAGTTATTTATCCCGAGAGCCACTATGGTCGCGATGCTTTGGTGGGTATAGCACTTTTCTTAAGCCACTTAGCACACAAAAAGATGAAAGTATCAGAGTTGCGTGCAACTTATCCTCCCTACTTTATCTCAAAACAACGCATCGATTTAACACCAGACATTGATGTAGATGCCTTGTTAGAACGTGTCAAAGAAAAATTTGCAGGCGAAGAAATCAACGACATCGACGGTGTTAAGATAGATTTCCCAACTAAATGGGTTCACCTTCGTAAATCCAATACAGAGCCCATTATCCGTATCTATTCAGAAGCATCAACCAGGCAAGAGGCAGATGCTCTTGGACAAGAGATTATTGATATTATCAAGTCAATGATATAAGATGATTAACCATCCTTATAACAACAAAAAAATGAGGCTTTTAATAAGCCTCATTTTTTTATAATAGGTTAATACCTGCTTGTTTGCATTTTTGACGCATGTCTTCGGGCCAAATGCTGGCTTGGATTTCGCCCAAGTGTGCTTTTCGAAGCATAAACATGCACAAACGAGATTGACCAATACCACCACCCAAAGTTAGTGGAAGCGAACCTTCGTCCAAACGCTTGTGGTAATAATATTGCATGCGATCTTGCTGACCAGTTAATTCCAACTGATGTGCCAATGCTTTTTTATCTACACGTACACCCATCGAAGAAAGTTCCAATGCCATACCCAACAAGTCGTCCCAAACCAACAAGTCGCCATTCAAACCTTTATATCCATCTTCGTTATCGGTTGTCCAGTCGTCATAATCGGGAGCACGACCATCGTGTTTCTCGCCATTCGACAACTTACCACCGATACCCATGATAAACACAGCACCGTGTTCTTTGGTAATTAAGTTTTCGCGTTCTTTAGCGGTTTTATCGGGATAACGTTGCAACAATTCTTCGGCATGTATAAAATAAATATCCGATGGAAGAATAGGTGTAATCGCGGGGAACATTTCGTACAAAGCATATTCGGTACGTACCATAACGGCATACAAACGACGCACTACATCTTTCAAGAACGAAATGGTACGTTGGCTATCGTCAATCACCAACTCCCAATCCCATTGATCTACGTATAGCGAGTGAATATTATCCAATTCCTCGTCTGCACGAATGGCGTTCATGTCGGTATATAGACCATATCCTTTTTCGATGCCGTAATCTGCCAAAGTAATACGTTTCCATTTTGCCAACGAGTGAACCACTTCTGCTTGTGCTTCGTTTAAATCCTTGATATGAAAAGTAACGGGGCGTTCAATACCATTCAAATCGTCGTTAATTCCCATACCTTTTAACACAAACAAAGGAGCTGTTACACGACGCAAGCGAAGTTCCGCCGACAAGTTACTTTGAAAGAAATCTTTCACGCACTTAATTGCCAACTCCGTTTGACGCAAGTCTAAGGGTGATTTATAATTTTGGGGCAAAATGAGTTGCGACATAATCTACTTAATTTTAATTCTCGCAAATTTAATACATTAAATTGATTTCTACCAACCCACCGGCGCATTTTACCAAAAAAAATGCTACTTTTGCACTTCTTCTTACAAGGGCGCTGTAGTTCAATGGATAGAATAAAAGATTCCGGTTCTTTCGATTGGGGTTCGACTCCCCACAGCGTCACAAAAAAAAGACTCACTAAAGTGAGTCTTTTTTTTTGTGACAATCCGTTTTTAATTTACGAGCCATAAGGCTCGACGCCCTGAAAGGCGTTTGCCTAAAGGCTGAAATTTACGGAACTAAAATTTTATATCGTTCATCGTTTATCGAAACGATATACACACCTTTGAGGTGACCATTATGCGATGTAACGTTTTTACCTAAAACATTGTAAATGGTGAAATCTGCATTAGCATCAATTCTGCCATTACTTGCAGTTAAAGTTATATTATCCGCTACATCTTGGATGGATGTTGGTATATCAATAGTGACAAAATCACCTACTTGGGTATCAATTATATTATCTTCTTCGTCTTTTGTTTCGACAGAATAAAAATACGTTTGATTAGCATCCAAACCTGTAATAATGTGGGAGAAACCTTTCAAATCTGCATCAACAGCATTTCTTTCGAAGGTTATGTTCACCAACATACCATATTTATTAAATACTAAACTACAAATCAATTCGGTTTGATCAACATCAATCCAAATATTGATGGTATAGGTATCAGCCTCTTGCACAGCAGGCCATTGAATTACCACACTATTGATAGACGGTTTAGTATGAACTTGATCATCTGTAATTTCTTCGTCAACAAGAGGAACGATATCAAATTCTTTCCATCCATCCATGCTTTGGTAAACACGCACGTATTTTTCGGGCACATACAATTTAATCAACGAAAGGTTTACATCATCCCCTCCAAAGAATTGATTAAACACAGGAGGAGTGGGCATATTGGCATACACTTCTGTAACGCCACTTGCATTATAAAATGCTTTAGAGCCCATCGAAGTAATATTCTCGCCCAAAATTACGGTACGCAAGTTAGTGCAGCCTTCAAACGAACTTTCTCCTATCGATTCCAGTTGCCCTGACAAATTAACAGAACGCAAATTATAGTTTGCAAACGCATAATTACCTATCGATTTGACAGTTGATGGCAAGTACAAATCTTGCAATAATTTACCTTCAATCCATAGTTCAGAATGCTCTATTGTCTGTGGTATAGATTTTAAATTAGCAAATTCGATAGCGCACCAATCTGCTATTGTACCCTCATAATAAATACGATGCTTATGGCGATAACCATAATTAAATGCATCTTTTCCTACCGACTTAATACTTTGGGGTATTCTTATCACTGTACTAAAGGTACCACAAAATGCTTCTGCTGCTATCTGAGTTACAGAATATGTTTTTCCGTCTCTTGTAATGGTAGAAGGAATATTAAATTCACCCCTAAATTTGTAATCAGCATCGGCTACAAGCGTTGCTGTGCCATCGTCATTGAACTGATAGGATAAAGTAGTATCACCTTTTTGGTCAAAACTACTTACCCAACTTCCTGTACTATAAATAAAATAAGGATTTGCATCATCTAATACAATATCAGCCGTTTTGGTACGATCAGCATGATTTTCGTATGTAAGGCCTCCAGCACTAAAGATTACATTTTCAGTAAGTGGCAGGATGTCGCAATAATACCAATCTTTTTGCCCTTCTACGGGTTGCATTTTCTTTCCTGGATAAATTGTAGAATATTCAGAACCTTGCCCTTTCCAACAATGCACATATACCGAATCGAATGCTGCTGTATTTTTAAAATAAATACGTTTTGAATCCAAAAAATTACTCCAATATTCATCATTTAAATACAGTTCCATATGTCCATTTACCACCAACTCTGCCTCGAATGGAAATGTTGCTACATTTTTCACCATGGGTGGTAGTACGGGATTAGCTATGATTTTTGTTACATTAGGCATATAATTGGAGTTCTCAATAGAGGTCAATGTTTTGCATAACGTAATCTCCTTAATATAAGAATTATCAATAGCGCCCTTAGTAATAACTTTGTTACCAAACGGTAAGACAAAAGATGTATCTCTCTTTGCTGATGGATAATGCAATAATTCCGTAGAATCTTTGGTGTATAAAACACCATCATGCGAAGCATAATTCTCATTGAATAGACTCACATTTATAGCCGATAAATTATATGCCCATTGAAATGCATACTCTGAAATATCGGCTACATTCCCTGGCAGTTCGATGAACGAAATAGTATTAGGAAATACATTCCTACCTATTGAAACCAAAGATTCTGGCAATGTAATGCTATATGTATTGTTATTTGTTCTAAAGGCTTTATCATGAATAGCTGTTACGTCATAACGATTGCCATATCGGTATATTTGATTTGGCACAACAATATCGCCACTGTACGGAACATCTTCGTTTTGTGTAGGTATAACTGCAACAGTAGAATCAGATGTGATCAAATAGTACAACATGGACGACTCATCGAAGAAGATTAGAGTTTCTGGGATTTCTTCTGGTTCCTCAGGTTCTTCGGGCATTGCTCCTACATATTCCAATTCATAAGTCAATTTATTATCGCTATCATCTAGCTCATTGGTATCAAAAGTAAATGTAATGTTATAAAAGCCTTCAGCATCTAAGTTATAGATATATTTGTACATCCATGCAGCCGGATATTCATAAGCTGAATATGCATGATTTCCAAC
>CALDQH010000073.1 GCA_937911935.1 uncultured Bacteroidales bacterium
ACGAGCCGTGCGTCCCTACGTATTATCTCATCAACGAACTAAACGACTAAACAACTAAAGTTGCGAGTAAGCGAGAGCAATGATAAGTTTGCTTAATCATTGCCGAGCGTGAGCAACTTCATGAGCGAAGCGAACTAAACAACTAAACGCATCATCGCACATAAAATAAGTTTTTTTGACGCTATCAAACTTATCGTCAATTTTTTTTTGTAATTTCGCAGTCTTAACGATTTAAAATGTATCGGATATGAAAAAGAAAATCAACACCATTTGCGTACAATCGGGCTGGCAACCTAAAAAAGGCGAGCCACGCGTGTTGCCCATTTATCAAAGTACAACCTTTAAGTACGAAACCAGCGAGCAAATGGCCGACTTGTTTGACCTTAAAGCCAATGGCTATTTTTATACTCGCTTGCAAAACCCTACCAACGATGCAGTTGCGGCTAAAATTACCGAACTAGAAGGCGGTTTTGCCGGCATGCTTACCTCATCAGGGCAAGCGGCTTCGTTCTACTCTATTTTTAATATTTGCGAAGCGGGCGACCACTTTGTAAGTGCATCGGCTATTTACGGTGGCACTTTCAACTTGTTTGCTGTTACCATGAAAAAATTGGGCATTGAATGCACCTTTATTGATGCTGATGCCAGCGAAGAAGAAATTCAAAAAGCTTTTCGCCCCAATACCAAGGCTTTGTTTGGCGAAACCATTGCCAACCCTGCATTGGGCGTTTTGGACATCGAAAAGTTTGCTCGCATTGCCCACAAAAACGGAGTGCCTTTGATTGTAGATAACACATTCCCCACTCCTATTAACTGTCGTCCTATTGAATGGGGTGCCGATATTGTTATCCACTCTACCACCAAATACATGGACGGACACGCTACGGCTGTGGGCGGTTGCATTGTAGATAGCGGTAATTTTGACTGGGAAGCGTATGCCGATAAATTTCCTGGCCTTACCCAACCCGACCCTTCGTACCACGGTTTGGCTTACAGCAAAGCCTTTGGCAAAGGGGCGTACATTACCAAAGCCACCGCTCAATTGATGCGCGATTTGGGTTCTATTCAAGCACCCGAAAATGCATTCCTTTTGAACCTTGGCTTGGAAACCTTGCACTTGCGCGTGCCTCGTCATTGCGAAAATGCTCAAAAAGTAGCCGAATATTTGCAAAACAACCCCAAAGTAGCTTGGGTTAATTACAGCGGACTAAAAGATAGCCCCTACTACGAGTTGGCACAAAAACAATTTGACGGCGGACGCTCTTGCGGTGTGGTTACCTTTGGTTTAAAAGGTGGTCGCGAAGAGTCTATTAAATTTATGGACAACCTAAAATTGGCTTGCATTGTAACACACGTGGCAGACGCCCGTACTTGCGTATTGCACCCTGCCAGCCATACACACCGTCAATTATCGGACCAACAACTTATAGAAGCAGGCGTTCAACCCGACCTTATCCGTTTTTCGGTAGGTATCGAAGACGCCGACGATATTATTGCAGATATTGAACAAGCGCTACAATAATGGTTATACGGTGATTCGGTAATGCGGTGAGTTGAAAAACTTTACCGTATCACCCAATCACCAAATCACCAAATCACCGATTACAATATGCCTTTAAATATACCTAAAAAGCTACCCGCAATAGAAGTTCTTAAACAAGAGAACATCTTTGTTATGGACGATGAGCGTGCGCTATCGCAAGAAATACGCCCGCTTAAAATTGCCATACTCAATTTAATGCCTATTAAGATAACCACCGAAACCGATTTAATTAGGTTGTTATCCAACTCGCCTTTGCAAATTGAGATAGACTTTATCAAATTACAAAGCCATACGTCAAAAAATACGCCGATAGAACACTTACAAATGTTCTATAAGGATTTTGACAGCATTAAAGAGCACAATTACGACGGCATGATTATTACAGGGGCACCTGTCGAGAAGTTTGAGTACGAAGAAGTTACTTATTGGAACGAGATAACCACTATTTTTGATTGGGCACGTCACCATGTAACCTCTACCCTATACATTTGCTGGGCAGCCCAAGCAGGCTTGTACCACTATTACGGTGTACCCAAATACCAATTAAACGATAAAATGTTTGGGGTGTTTAAACATACCGTATCGGATAAACAAAACCCCATATTTAGGGGATTTGACGATGAATTTTACGTACCTCACAGCCGTCATACCGAAGTGCGTGCCGGAGACATTGAGAAAGTAAAAGAATTGCAAATTATTTCGCAATCGGACGATGCAGGTGTATATATGGTAATGGCACGTGGTGGCAGGGAATTCTTTATAACGGGGCATTCGGAGTACGCTCCGTTTACCTTGGACGAAGAATACAAACGCGATTTGGGCAAAGGCTTACCCATTTTACCACCCAAAGGGTACTACCGCAACGATAATCCCGAAGAGGGTCCATTGGTTCGTTGGAAAAGCCATGCAAACCTACTGTTTACCAACTGGCTAAACTACTTTGTATATCAAGAAACTCCGTACGATATTGATACAATTAAGTAGTTGTTTCGCAACTACTTAATTGGTGATACGGTTATACGGTGATGCGGTGATACGAATCACCAAATCGCCAAATCACCAATAAATTATGAAATTCCGTTATACCCTTATCGAAGAACGTTGGAACGCCTACACGCACATAGTGGGTGCAGTGGGTTCGGGGGTTGTTTGTCTTATCTTTTTAATTCAAACCATACAACACGGCAATGCTTTGGATATTTTGAGCATTGCTTTGCTTTTATTGGGAGTTGTAAGTTCGTACGTTTTTTCTGCTATGTACCACGGGCTACCTGCACGTTGGCCCTGGAAAGAGAAATCGCGCAAGTTTGACCACGCTTCTATATTTTGGCACATTGCGGCTTGCTACTCGCCCATGACGCTGATTGCTTTTTTACGTGGTGGCGAACTTGCTTGGGGTTGGGGTATTTTTGCTTTCTGCTGGTTGTTTGCTACTATAGGTACCATTAGACTACTCAACAAAGTAAACGAGCATAGCAACATCGAAACCATTTGCTACGTGCTAATGGGGCTTACCATTTTGGTGGCTATCAAACCCTTTTACGACATTGTTGGCATGAGTACCTTAATTTGGGTCATTTTAGAAGGCATTGCCTACCTTACTGGTGCCCTTTTATACAGCCTGCACAAGGTAAAATACATGCACACCGTCTTTCACATCTTCATCATGATAGGCGACGCCTTCCACTTTGTCGCCGTCGGACGAATTATTGAGCAGATGATTGGGTAAAACAAAAGCCGATAATCTACAAAAGACTATCGGACGCATTTGCAAAATCCATTCCTTAAGACGGATTATAGAGCAGATGGAAGTCAATCGGACGCACGAACCGTGCGTCCCTACGACCTAACTTTTTTGCTCAAAATTTGTAGGTATCGTTTTTAATACCTATATTTGCACTTGAATAACACCTTAATTCTTATTATATGCCAGAAATTTTTAGATTTTATGGGTTCTCATTCTTTTTCTTTAGTAGAGAACACACTCCAATTCATGTACACGTAGAAGGCAACAATGGTTATGCTAAATTTACCTTATTTAATGATAAATTTGAACTAACAGAAACAAAAGGAATTAAATCCAATGATTTAGTTAAGATCAAAAAAGTGATAGAAGATAACTCGGATATTATTATACTACACTGGAATAACTACTTCTCAAGATGAAAATAACCCGAATTTGGTTTGACAGCGACTTTATTTATGGCATAGATGATACTGGTAACGAGTATCGCCAATCGCTATGGTGGTATCCAAATTTAAAAGATGCCGATAATAAAGCACGTCAAAACTATACATTTGGCTTTGCAGGTATCCATTGGAGGGACTTAAACGAAGACATTAGTTTTGAGAGTTTCTTATATCCCGATGCTGTTCCTACTGAACTTCAACGTTTCTTTTTATCGCACAAAGAGATTAACGTTGCCGAATTTGCCAAAAGAATTGGTATCAATCCCACCTTACTTAGAAACTACATCAACGGTTTTAAGACACCCTCAAAACAGCGTACCGAGCAAATCATTAAGGGAATAAAGGAACTGGGGGAAGAACTGCTAAGTGCATTTGAAGAATAAATCTTACCTTTGCACCACACCACTAGCCACAAGCAACAAGCGACTAGCGACAAATGACTGGCCATGTAAAAATACGGC
>CALDQH010000074.1 GCA_937911935.1 uncultured Bacteroidales bacterium
AGCAGAAGCAAAGGGCAAAAGCTGCACTTCTTGAACCTGGTCACGTGACATCACGTGACAGTCACGCAACAGATAAAGAAGAAGATAAAGAAAAGAAAGAGAAGAAGAAAAAAGAAACAAAAGTCTTTTCTGATGATGCTGAATTGAACCAGGCAATCCTGGCATTCATGGAATTCCGAAAGAGCATCAAGAAGCCCATGACTGACCACGCTGTTGCCCTTCTGATCGGCAAGCTGAACGGCATGACTTCCTACATACCAGAACAGATTGAAATCATCAACCAGTCCATTGTGAATGGTTGGCAGGGTGTATTCCCTTTGAAGAATGACCAGGCACAGCCTGTCAGACAGACATATCACAAGCAGACCAAGGCAGATGAACTGAATGATTTCTATGCAATGGCCGCTTCATTTGGGGAAGGTGATTGACCATGTTCCAATATCCCTGCAAGGACTGTCCTGACCGTGTTGTTGGATGCCACAGCACCTGCCAGAAGTACCTGGAAGCAAAGGCAGTCCGTTTCTATGATTTCCGGAACCTTTCCTTCTGCAATTCGCTGTGCCAAACCTTCTACAATGGCAGATTTTCCAACACCTGGCTCGCCAATGAGTACGGGGTTGTTCTTTTTGCGACGGCTTAAAATTTGTGCCAATCGTTCTATTTCGACTTCTCTGCCAACAACGGGATCTAATTGTCCTAAAGCGGCAGCTTCTGTTAAATCGTAAGCAAACGAGTTGAGTACAGGTGTTTTATTGGTCGATTTTTCGGTCTTGACATGGGTGTTGCCGTTTGCCGTATTTGCAACGTGGTGTTGTAAGGCATTGTCATCTGTATCATTCTGAAAATCAGAAGGAACGTCGGCTCCTGCCAACGTAGTGTCAAAAGCATCTCCATCCAAATCGTCGTAGTCGTAATCGTCTTCGATTTCTTCGGCTTCGTATTCGTTAACCTCTTGTGGTTGTTTGTCGTACAAAAGGTCTTTTACCGTTTCGTAGTAAATGTTTTCGTAGCCTAAGAACGTATTGATAGCATTGCTCTTTTCTTTTAAGAAAGCAAGTAATAAGTGTTGTGAATCAACAACTTGACTTTGCGATGCAATGGCTTCTAATTCGGCAAATTTTAAAATTTTCTCGGTACTACTTAGTGGCTTGATTTCGGCTGTATTTACATCCTCGCCAGTACGTATGGTAGCTTCTATGTTGTGTAGAATTGTCAGTGCATCTACATTCAATTCGGAAAGTAGTTGATATGCGTTGCCTTCGCCTGCGCGCAAGATGCCCAAGAATAAGTGTTCGGGGAAAAGGCGTGTATTGCCCAATCGAACGGCTTCTTCGCGTGCAAACTGAATAATTTGGTTTAGATTTTCGGAATAATTCGGTGTCATCTTATCGGAAATTACACATTTATAATAGAGTACTGCAAATAGCGTGCCAAAGGTTGTTGTTTGTTGCTTGTCACTTGTTCTTCGTCATTTGTTGCTCGTCGCTTGTCGTTTGTCACTTGTCGATTCGTTGATTCCCCAATTCACCATGAAAAAACCTTCCATAAACTTTGGTCGGATGGGTATTTTTTTGTAATTTAGTGCGATTTTTAGCACGTATAAAAAGTCATAACTTTTTTGCAATAAAATACACGAATAAATACACATAAAGATGTTAAATGAAGAAAGAATTATTCAGGTAGATATCGAAGAAGAAATGCGAACTGCCTATATCGACTATTCGATGTCGGTAATTGTAGCAAGAGCATTGCCTGATGTGCGAGATGGTATGAAACCTGTTCACCGTAGGGTGTTGTTTGGTATGAATGTATTGGGAAATACATCGGACAAACCAACCAAAAAGTCTGCCAGAATTGTCGGCGAGGTGATGGGTAAATTTCACCCCCATGGTGACTCTTCTATTTATGGCACTTTGGTACGTATGGCTCAAGATTGGGCAATGCGTTATCCTTTGGTAGATGGTCAAGGTAACTTTGGTTCGGTCGATGGTGATAGCCCTGCTGCTATGCGTTATACAGAAGCTCGTTTGCGTAAAATTGCCGAAGATATGTTGATTGATATCGACAAAAATACCGTTGATATGGTCAAAAACTTCGACGAAACGTTGGACGAACCTACTGTACTACCTACACGTATTCCTAACTTGTTGATTAACGGTGCTTCTGGTATTGCTGTAGGTATGGCTACCAACATGGCTCCTCATAACTTGTCGGATTCAATCGATGCTATTGTAGCGTATATCGACAACAAAGAAGTGGATGATGAAACCTTGATTTCGTTAATCAAGGCGCCCGATTTCCCAACGGGTGGTCTTATTTACGGTTACCAAGGGGTAAAAGATGCTTACTTGACAGGTCGTGGACGTATTGTGATGCGTGGCAAAGCCGAAATTGAAGCTACCGAAGATCGCGAAGTGATTGTTATTACAGAGATACCTTATATGGTAAACAAAGCAGAAATGGTAAAACACATTTCGGATTTGGTAAAAGATGGTCGTATTGAGGGTATTTCTGACATTTCAGACGAAAGTAACCACGAAGGTATGCGTATTGTTATCACTCCTAAACGTGATACCAATGCGGGCGTATTGTTGAACAAACTATACAAAGAAACCGCTTTGCAATCGTCGTTTAGCGTAAACAACATTGCTTTGGTAAAAGGTCGTCCACGTTTGTTGACGCTTCGTGATATTATCAGTTGCTTTGTAGAACACCGTCACGAAGTAGTGGTTCGTCGTACACAATACGATTTGAAAAAAGCAGAAGATCGCGCTCACTTGGTAGAAGGCTTGATTATTGCTTCGGATAACATTGACGAGGTTGTGGCTATCATTAAATCGTCAAAAACGGTACAAGAAGCCATTAGCCGCTTGATGGAACGTTTTGGATTGTCAGAAGTACAAGCCAATTACGTTGTACAAATGCAACTACGCCAATTAACGGGTCTGATGCAAGAAAAATTGCATGCTGAATACGAAGAATTGTTGCGCATGATTGAACATTTCAAAGAAATCCTTAGCAATTTGGATTTGCGCATGCAAATTATCAAAGACGAACTGTTGGAAGTTAAAGCGAAATACGGCGACGAACGTCGTACTCAAATTGTTTATGCTTCCGAAGAGTTTAACCCCGAAGATTTCTATGCTAACGACGAGATGGTTATTACCATATCGCATTTGGGTTACATTAAACGTACACCACTGGCTGATTATAAAGCACAAAATCGTGGTGGCATGGGCTCTAAAGGTGGTAGCAGTCGTGATGCAGACTTTATCGAATACATTTATACAGCATCGATGCATAATACCATGTTGTTCTTTACACAACGTGGTCGCTGCTATTGGCTCAAAGTATATGAAATTCCCGAAGGCAATAAGACATCTAAGGGTAGAGCCATTCAAAACTTGCTTACTTTGGCAAGCGACGATAAGGTTACAGCCTTTATCCGCATTGAGCAATTGCAAGATGCCGAATTTAACAACAGTCATTACTTACTATTCTGTACCAAACAAGGTGTTGTTAAGAAAACCTTGTTGGAAGCATACTCACGTCCTCGTCAAAATGGTGTTAATGCCATTACCATTCGCGAAAACGACAGCGTTATTCAAGTATTGCTTACCGATGGTACCAACGAAGTATTGTTGGCAAATCGCAATGGTAGAGCGATTCGATTTAACGAAAGCAAGGTTCGTGAAATGGGACGTACGGCTACCGGTGTTCGTGGTATGTTGCTGGACGAAGATGGCCAAGACGAAGTGGTAGGTATGATTGTGGTGAATCCACAAGAGCCTGATAACGTTATGGTTGTATCCGAAAATGGATACGGTAAACGTTCGGAATTAGAAGATTACCGTGTTACCAATCGTGGTGGTAAAGGGGTTAAAACCTTGCAAATCACCGAAAAAACAGGTAAATTGGTAGCTATCTTGAAAGTAAACGACGATAACGATTTAATGATTATTAACAAATCGGGAATTACCATTCGCTTTGATGCATCGTCATTAAGAGTGATGGGTCGTGCTACACAAGGTGTTCGTTTGATCAATTTGGAAAAACGCGGCGAAGAAATTGCTTCTGTTTGTGTGGTAGAACACGATAACGAAGAAGAAACCGTAGCCGTAGATGCCGAAGCATTGGCAGAGGCACAAGCTGAATTTGAAAAAGCAGGCGAGCAGGTAGAAGAAATCATCGAAGAAGAAATCGAAGTAGAAAACGAATCGGAAGAATAACAGTTAAACTAAATTATAGGAACATGAAAAGAACATTATTCTGGTTAAGCATTGCCATGATGTCGTCGGCATCAGTCTTTGCACAAAAATCAAATGTATCGAAAGCAGGTAACTTGCTTTATCAAGATCCTGTTGATTATGCAAAAGCACAAGAGTACATCGAAATGGCAAAAATGGACTCTACTACTGCCAAAGAAGCTAAAACATGGTACATCGCTGGACGTATCGGTTATTCTATGGCGAACAAAGAAGTACAAAAAATGTATTTGCAACAACAACCTGACAACGAAGCCATGTACACAGGTTTGGATATGATGTTTACCAACTACGTTCAAGCTGATAAATACGATGGCGTTTTGGACAAAAAAGGCAACGTAAAATACAAAGAACGCAAAAACATCAAGGGAGATTTTAAAGAAATGTTGCTACAATACTACAGTGTTGGTGGTGCTATGTTTAATCTTCATGCGTTTGACAAATCGTACATCATGTTTGATGAATTTATTCAAATTGTAAGTTTGCCTATGTTTGCTGACGAAAAGAGACCTTTGATAGCAGACAGTACTTTGCAAGAAGTAAAATATTATGCAGCCATTGCAGCTTCTCGTAGCGAAAAACACGATATTGCAATTGCTTATGCAACAGAAGTGGCTAATGCTAATGGCAAAAACAGCTCGACCGCTTATCAATTGTTGGCATCGGAATACATGACCTTAGGTGATACCGTAAATTACTTGGCAACTTTGCAAAAAGCTTGTGAAGCTTATCCTACCAACCCTTATTTTGTGGGTACCATTGTTAACTACTATGTAATGGAAGGTAAAACAGAAGAAGCTTTGAAATACATTGACCAAGAAATTGAACGCAATCCTGCTAATATCGAGTTTGTGATTGTAAAAGCCGATTTGTTGGTAAAAAATTTGAATCAATTTGATCAAGCACGCGCTGTATTGCAACCTGTTTTGGATGCAAATCCTCAAAGCGAAAGAGCATTGCTTGTAATGGGTGATAGCTATACTGCACAAGCAGACTACATCCTTGCAGAAGCCGAAAAATTGGATTTGAGCGAAACAGCTAAATACAACAAAGAAATGGAACGTATGAAAAACACTTATCGCGAAGCTTTGAAATTCTACGAACCATTACGTACTATTATGAGTGCTGATAACGAACAACTTAGAAATGTACTTTTGACCATGCGTGGTATTTACCAACGTTTGGGCGATACCGCTAAATATCAAGAAGTTAATGCAGAATTGCAAACTTTGTAATCTGTTCGATAGCATGCAACAAAAAATCCTCGCTTTTATGCGAGGATTTTTTTGTTGCCATTTTGCGTGACGGTGGTCATGTTTTATCTTCCGCATATATCCTTAAACTTGCAATGTGTACAATTATCAGTACAAGTTGTTTGTCTAAAGGGTATTTGCGGATTTAGGATATCGGATATGAGTGCATTAAGTCGTTCTGTAAATACGTCTTCCCATCCTTCTGGATGAACAACTTGCGTGGTTGCGTTAAATTCTTCTTCAAATACTTTCCTGACCTTGTAAATGTGGCAAGCGATTCCATTCTTATGGCTAAAAATGGGTTGCGTAATAAACCGATAAAACATCATCTGAAGCGACTCGTTTCGATACTTGTTATAAGTATCTAACTCAAAAAGTTGGCTAACCTTCTCTACGGTAAATGCACCGTTGCCCGCATTTTTATCAATTTTGGATGTTTTATAATCGTACAAATGTACGATGCCATCTTTTTCGTCAATGCGGTCTATCGTTCCTTTTAGTTTGACGATTACCGATTCATTTACAGCATGTTGTAGCTCGTATTTATTTTCGGTAGCCAGACACGTAAAAGGTACGCGTTGTTTGTCTTGTGCCAAACTTTGTTGCACAAAAGTTAGAATAATCTGACAAGTAAGCAGATGTGCTCCTTTGATGGTATAGGGTAGTTGCTGGGTTATTTCTTGTTCGGATAAATTGTAAAGCGTTTTTAGGTAGGCTCGTTGCAAGAGTTCTTCTTTGGGTAGCTTAATCATCTCATCAACGATGGATGATGTAATTACTTGGCCTATATAGGGTTGGTATAATAGCTCCATGATACGGTGAAAAATGGAGCCCATTTGGTTGGCTTGTAATTCGATATTAGCTGGTTCGTCAATGTATAATTTTTCGATAGAGGTAAAATAAAACTGCAACGGACAGTTAATATAGGTGTTTAATACCGAGGGTGATAAACCAACCTGGGTAAAAAACTGGTTTATTTTTTCTTGTATAATCGGATTTTTCTCTACCGTGATACTAGCCGGGGTTGGTAATGAGGTAGATAAATTAACAGACTGAAAATCAATAGGATGTTTATATAGATAATGCAACTGTTTTACAAATCTGCTCACTTCGCTCATGCCACCTTGTTCGTTGTTTCGAGTATCGTGCAATAAATAGACTTGCGAGGCGCGACCAATTAGACGGTAAAAGTTATAGGCATAGATGGCATCGTGATGTTCGGTGGTTGGCATACCAAAACTTTTGCGAATGGAGTAGGGAATATACGAGTTGAATGCTTCCTTTTTGGGGTATATACCCTCGTTAAAGGAAGTGATTATCAATCGATTAAAATCTAAACAACGCGTTTCTAACATTCCCATCATTTGTATGCCACTGATGGGTTCTCCGATAAATGCCAGGTTGATATTGTTGAGCAGTTGTTTGATGATTTTGAGGATGGTATAAGGTTGTAGGCTAATGTCGTTGTATTGTTCCAACAAGCCTTGTGTACGTATAAGAAGACGACTTGCCTCCTCCAAAAGTTCTTTATCGAGGGTAGAAGAAATTTTATCGGATAAAAGGTAAATAATTTGAACAAGTTGTTCCAACCATTGTTGCGAAGCAATGGGGGTAAAAATAGGAGCCAAATCGCTGATGCTTGCCAATATTTCTGGTTTGATACGCAAGTGTTGATGGATGGATTTGGGTAATTTCTCGATTTGAGAAAGATATATCGAACGAATGTATGGATGCTTTAAAATAGCTTCTACCAGATGATGATGAAAGCCTTCTTCGTTACACGTGGCTTGCAATTGCAAGTAATCGTCAATGAGTTTGCGAATGGCTGTTTGTTTGAGCGGATAACCCATGGTTATGTTAACGGGTACTTGCGTAGGCAAAGCATACAGCATGGGAATTAGCAATTGTTCATTGGCTAAGACGATGGCTGTAGAGGGTTGAATGTGCTCTTTTGTGTGCGATGTAGCAGGATACCATTGTTGAAGCAGGGATGCTACGTATTTGGTTTGCCCTATTTGAGAGGGGATGGCAATGCTGTGAATTTCGGGTAATTGGGTAATTGTGCTGGTGACAGTACGTTTTGATGGAAATTCCTGTACGTTGCTTTGTGTAAAAAAGTGGGCTTTGTTTTGCACATCTTGCACATAAAGCGATTGATAATCCCAATAAAAATCGGCAATGTCCAGTTGTTTTAATTTGCGAAAAATCGTTTTTGTAACGCCATCCATGGCATTAAAGCCAACAAACACAATCTCGTCGCACAAGGGCAGGGATAAATTTTCTTGGTTGCAAATGATACGGTGCAATAATCCATCGTAAACCCGTTTTTCGTTTAATAATTGTTGGGTAAAGGTGTCGTATAGTTTTCCTAAAATGGACCAAATGCTCCCTGTCTTGCTTTGAAAGTCTTTGTCACTTTGGTGGATATATCCCAAATAGCGTTGTAATACTTCGATTTGTTCTGGCGATAAGAAACTGTTATCTTCTAGTTGCTTGATGTCGGATATGTTACTATAAAGCAATTTGGCATCGACTAAATAATTATCGATGTCGTTAAAGTCTTTGAGCAAAATTTCGCCAAAACTCATAAAAGAGTCGAACGATTCGGTGGATTGCGTAATGTCAATAAAGCAGCGATAGAGTCTAAACAGTAGCGCAAGATGGTCTTCTTTTTCGTATTGAGGGGCTAATGATGCCAAAAAATCGCTGATGGTATAGCAAGAAGGGGCAAAAAAGGTATCTTCTGCTTGCTCCGATAAGTATTGTTGAAAAAATACACTGGCACGTCTGCCTGGAAATACAAAAATGGTACGTTCTATCTCCGTACCTTTTTCCTGGTAGAATAGGGTTGCTATTTGCTTTAAAAATGGTTCCATGCTTACAAATGTACGCAAATTCTTCTGATTTTTGCTATCTTTGCAGCCATGATTTCTGTAGAAAATTTAACGGTAGAGTTTAGTGCAAAGGCTTTGTTTGATAAAGTAAGTTACGTTATCAACAAACGAGATAGAATAGCCTTGGTAGGTAAAAATGGAGCAGGTAAAAGCACCATGCTTAAAATTATTGCTGGCTGGCAAAAACCGACGTCGGGCAAGGTAGCAATCCCCAAAGATGTCAGTGTGGGCTATCTGCCTCAGCACATGATACATAACGATGATACCACCGTTAAAGACGAGGCTTCTAAGGCATTTAACCGCATTTTGGACTTACAACAACGTTTGGAGCAACTAAACGTAGAACTTTGTGAGCGTACCGACTACGAATCGGAAGCGTATATGGCTTTGATAGAAGAAGTTTCACACCTAAATGAGCAATTGGAAATGCAAGGAGGTGGTAACTTTGATGCCGAAGTAGAAAAGACCTTGATGGGTTTGGGTTTTGTTCGTAGTGATTTTACTCGATCAACCAACGAATTTAGCGGTGGTTGGCGCATGCGTATAGAATTAGCCAAAATCTTGTTGCAACGTCCCGATGTATTGTTACTGGACGAACCTACCAACCACTTGGATATTGAGTCTATTCAGTGGTTAGAACAATTTATGGCGGGGTATCCTGGTGCGGTTGTATTGGTATCGCACGATAGAAAATTCCTCGACACCGTTACCAAACGTACCATTGAGATTAGTTTAGGCAAAATATACGACTATAAAGCCAATTATTCTACCTATGTAGAATTGCGCAAAGAACGTCGTGAGCAACAACTGCGTGCGTATCAAAATCAGCAAAAAGAAATTGCTGACACAGAGGCGTTTATTGAGCGATTTAGGTACCAAGCTACCAAAGCTATTCAGGTACAATCGCGCATTAAACAATTGGCAAAAATAGAGCGTATCGAAATTGACGAAGAAGATACCAGTGCTTTGCGCTTAAAATTTCCACCTGCCCCTCATTCGGGTAGCTATCCCATAATCATGGAGGGTGTGGGCAAAAGTTATGGCAATCATGTGGTGTTTAGTGGGGTAGATTTGACGCTAAACCGTGGCGATAAGGTGGCGTTTGTGGGTAAAAATGGCGAGGGAAAATCGACCTTGGTTAAGTGTATTATGAACGAAATAACCGATTATGTGGGCTCATTAAAATTGGGTCATCAAGTCAAAATAGGCTATTTTGCTCAAAACCAGGCTTCTTTGTTGGACGAAACACGAACGGTATTTGAAACCATCGATTACGTAGCAGTAGGCGATATTAGAACCAAAATTAGGGATATTTTGGGCGCGTTTATGTTTGGCGGTGAAGCTTCTGATAAAAAGGTGGGAGTACTTTCGGGTGGCGAACGCAGCCGTTTGGCGATGATTCGTTTGCTTTTGGAACCTGTTAACTTGCTGATATTAGACGAACCTACCAATCACTTGGATATGCGCTCTAAAGATGTGCTGAAACAAGCCATTAAGGACTTTGATGGAACAGTCATCGTAGTATCGCACGACCGTGAGTTTTTAGACGGGCTGGTAGATAAGGTATATGAATTTGGTGGCGGTAAGGTGCGCGAACACTTAGGTGGTATTTATGATTTCTTGGCTACCAAGAAAATAGAATCGCTAAAAGAGTTAGAAAGTCAAAAGTCGAAAGTCGAGGGTCAAAAGTCGCTACGCTCCGATGAATCGGTGAATCGACTAATTGAGGAATCGAAATCGGTACCTGAGTTGTCGTACGAGGAAAGAAAAGAGCAGCAGCGCAAAATTAAAAGGGCAGAACGCTTGATGGAGTTGTGCGAGGTGGCTATTGCCGAAACCGAAAAGGCCATAGCCGAGGTAGAGGCTACATTGGCATCGGGCGATACGTCGCAAGAACTGTTTGATAAATACGCCGCCTTAAAAGCACAGTTAGAAAAAGAAATGACCGAGTGGGAAGAGGCGACAGAGGCTTACGAGAATTTAAAGGAGAATTGAGAAAGGAGAAAGTTTGTGCAAGTAAGCGAGTAGGGACGCACGGCTCGTGCGTCCGTGGTGCAGAGGCAAGTTTACTTGGCTCTGCCGAGTTACGAGCAAAATCACGAGGGTGTAGCCCGAGTAAAGGAGAAATAGTAAAAAGTCCTCGAAAATTTCGAGGACTTTTTTATTTGAGGAGATTCTAAATATTGACTTTTAGAAGAGTCAGTTCAGATGCGTACTCTCTTTAAAATGATTTTTTATAGGAGTGTTTTCAAGGCGTGTGCAATCCGAGAGTCCGGAGTTTACTGGAGTAAATGAGGAACTCGAGGATAAACACAACGCAGAAAACGCCCTATATAAAAATTATTTTATCCGCCACATTTAGAAAAACCACAATTATTACACTTCATGCAACCCTCAGTAAAGGTAAGCACTTCGCCGCAATGTGGACATTTTTGACCGGTTTCGCTACCGTCAGGAATGTATTTCTTAAGGGCACGTTCCACACCATTTTTCCAGTTGTTGATGGATTCGTTGTTAAGTTGCAAAGCACCTACTAGGCGAACAACTTGGTCGATAGGCATACCGTAACGCAATACGCCCGAAATTAGTTTTGCGTAGTTCCAGAATTCGGGGTTGAATTTGTGCGAAATACCTTCGATGGTAATTTTATAACCGTATTTGTTGGTAAATTGGAAGTCGTAGGTTTTAACGCCGGTTTCTTCGTGTAGGTTACGAATAATCTTACCTTTATTTACCGATTTAGGAAGCATTAAACCGTCTTCGTCGTCTGCCAAACCAGTAAAGATTTCGTAAGGGCGACCATTAAGCAAACCAACTAGTGCAATCCATTTTTCTTTGTTGTTTTGGAAACGTACAACTTCACATTCCAATTCTTGAGGACGTTTTGGAGTAATTTCTGGGTAGCAGTTGCAAGGAGCTGGTTTTTCTTCTTTTTTGTTGGACACCAACACGCCAGTACGAGAGCCATCACGATATACGGTACAACCTTTACAGCCAGCACGCCATGCTTCTTTGTATAGTTCGTTTACCAAATCTTCGGATACATCTGCAGGCAAGTTGATGGTAACACTGATAGAGTGGTCCACCCATTTTTGGATACGGCCTTGCATGTGTACTTTTTCTAACCAGTCAACGTCGTTTGATGTCGCTTTGTAGTAAGGTGATTTAGCTACTAATTCGTCAATTTCTTCTTGGGTGTAGTTTTTGGTGGTGTCGTAGCCGTTAGCTTCCATCCAGGTAATAAATTTGTGGTGGAATACGGTGTATTCTTCAAAGCTGTCGCCCACTTCATCTACCAAGTCAACACGTGCCTTGGCATCGTTAGGATTTACTTTTCTACGTCTTTTGTAAACAGGCAAGAATACAGGTTCGAT
>CALDQH010000075.1 GCA_937911935.1 uncultured Bacteroidales bacterium
AGATTAGCTGTTTCGCCTTTTTCAACAATCGATTCTTGTTGAAGGCGATAAGCAATTAAGTCTTTAATGGTGATGATTTTAATGCCAAATTCTTTTGCTACTTTTTGCAAATCGGGCATGCGTGCCATGGTGCCGTCTTCGTTCATAATCTCGATAAGGGCAGCAGCAGGGTACAAGCCCGACAAACGTGCCAAATCGACTGCGGCTTCGGTGTGTCCTGCACGACGAAGTACGCCTTTGTCTTTGGCATATAGCGGATTGATGTGTCCTGGACGACCAAAGGTTTGCGCAGTTGAGGTAGGGTCTGCCAATGCTTTGATGGTGGCTGCACGGTCGGCTGTCGAAACACCAGTCGAGCAACCTTCAATTTTGTCGATGGTAATGGTGAAAGGTGTACCTAAAATCGACGTATTGTTATCTACTTGGCGGTTTAGTTCTAATTCTTTGCAACGTTCTTCGGTAATAGGGGCGCATAGCACACCTCTACCGTTCTTGAGCATAAAGTTAACCGCTTCGGGTGTTATCTTTTCGGCTGCGATGATAAAGTCGCCTTCGTTTTCGCGATCTTCGTCATCAACAACAATCAAAAATTTGCCTTCTTTAAAATCGATTAAGGCTTCTTCTATGGTATTTAATGTCATGGTGAATTATTTTTTTCGTTTTAAGTATGCAAAGATAGGATTTTTTTTGCTAAAAAATGATTTTATAGCGTTGATATACGATTCTCCGTTCATAACCGTAGAGTCTGTGGCAGCCATGGTGGTCAAAATGATACCAATGGGTAGCAATACAAATGCGCTAAGCCACATGCCTTGCCATGTTTCCCAAAGTCCCTCGCGTGCCATTTTATAGCCTGTGTTATCAATGATGTAGTAGGTAATAAACATTACCGTCGATAAAACCAAAGGCATACCCATGCCCCCTTTGCGAATAATCGCTCCTAAGGGTGCTCCGATAAACAAAAAGACCAAACAGGCAAATGGAAGCGAGTGTCGTTTATGCCATTCGATGGTATGTCTTCTTTTTTCGGCATTCAACCAATTTATGTCGTTATTTTCGGCAATGCTTTCGCTTTGAATTAGACGTGTACGTGCCAATGCAGCATTGACAATGCGTTTTTGTGCTGTTGGTGAGAGCTGAACATAACGTTTACTAAAATCTGACGAAGGTTTGTTGGCTGTGTATTTGGTGGTATCTAATGCCTGGTCTGTGCCCAAATTATCTCGATTTAAGTAGGTTGTTGTTAATAATTTGGTGCGTCTGTTCTCTTCGTATTTGTCGATTTTTTGTTGGATGGAATCGGCAGAAAACTCCAACTCGATGGTATTTTTACTTACGTACTGACCATCCAAAAAATCAGAATTCATTTCGTTAAAATTAGCATCATAGTCGATGAGTAGTTCTTTGGCTGCAAAGGTTTCTCGACGATAGGGAATGATGTTGCTTTCTTTTTGGGAGGGGACTCCTTGTTTTATGTGCTCAAAAGTTTCTCCGCTGTTTAGTCGTAACAAAAGTTGTTGCTTGTTGGCAGACATGGTAATATACCCCGTATCTGCTAAGGTAATGCTGGTGTTCTCAAATCCATTGGAAAAGTCATAGATGATAACATCCAACAGCTTCTTTCCGCTTTTGGTGCCTACGTAGATGTTTCTGCCTGTGATGCCGTTGTAAAAAGCCCCTTCGGGAATGTTTAGCTCGGGCGATTTTTCGCGCATCGAAAACATCAGAGTCCACATCCTAACTTGTGCGTGTGGCAGTACGTAGTCGGAAAAATAAAAACTGCCGATGGCCATCAGTGCGATGGTAAATATGAGGGAGCGCATGATGCGAAACAGCGAAATCCCAGCTGCTTTCATGGCTAATAGTTCTAACCGCTCGCCCAAATTGCCAAAAGTCATAAGTGATCCCATCAAGATAGAAAGGGGTAGGGAGAGGGGGACTAAGGTTAGGCAGGCATAAAAAAAGAATTCTCCCAAAACAGCCATGCCAACACCTTTGCCTACCAAATCGTCAATGTTGTGAAAAACAAATTGCATTACCAAAATAAAAATACTGGCAACAAAGGTGATGATAAAGGTTTTAAAGAAATTCTTTAGAATGTATCTGTCTATGTGTTTTAATCCAGCCATGAGTAGGTAGGTTTAAAAGGCTGCAGGAAGCAGTTCTTGGGCATTTCTTGCGATGTAGCAAGATTGCTCTCCATACATAAGCACCTGAATAGGGGTGTTAAATCTTTCTTGCATTTCGACCAATACCTGACGGCATTCGCCGCAAGGGGTAACGGGTTGTGCTGTAAATTGTTGATGTTGCGATGCTGCCACAGCAATGGCTGTAACAGGTGTATTGGCATAATTGGCAGTGGCATACAGCAACGCTACACGTTCTGCACAAACACAAGCACTGTAGGCTCTGTTTTCCTGGTTAGAAGCGGTTAATATAGTACCGTCGCTCAAAAGAACCGCAGCCCCTACGTTAAATTGAGAGTAGGGTGCATAGGATGTTTGAGTTGCTTGCTTGGCAGCGGTAATCAACTCTTTTTCCCAAGAGGCTAGGACCGAAAATTGAATTGTTTCCATGTTTATATAAATACAAAAGTAGGCTAAATTCAATAAAATCACAAAAAAACTATTCTAAATATCGCAAAAAAGCACTACATTTGCGTCACTAAACCAAAGTTTTATGAAAAAAATCGCTTCTATTTGTCTGCTTTTTTGTTTGATTTTTTCTGTTTCTCCCTTATACGCTCAATACGAATCCTACATCAACCGCTACAAAGACATTGCCATGCGCGAGATGAATGACTATGGTATCCCTGCCAGTATCACTTTGGCACAAGGTATTTTAGAATCGGGTGTAGGTAAATCCGAATTGGCGGTCAAAGCCAACAACCATTTTGGCATCAAATGTCACAACGATTGGGAAGGCGAAAAAGTGTATCACGACGATGATAAGAGAAATGAATGTTTTAGAAAATACGATCGTCCCGAAGAATCGTTTGTCGATCACTCGTTGTTTTTAAAGAACAGATCTCGTTATTCGTTTTTGTTCGAATTGGATAGAACCGATTACAAAGCATGGGCAAAAGGGTTAAAACAAGCCGGTTATGCCACCGACCCCAATTATGCAAAACGTTTGATAGCGCTTATCGAAGAGAACAACTTACATCAATACGATTTGCAATCTTATCACGAGACAACTGCAACCGTGCAAACTCCTGTCAAACAAAAGCCTGCTAAAAACGAATCGGGTCTTAAATTTGTGCGTGTACAAAAAGGCGAATCGTACTATACCATTGCCAAAGCGCATAAAATTCCTTTTAGTTTGATTTGTTCGTATAACGATGTAGATAGAAAAACTCGTCAGCCAAACGAAGGCGAAATTGTTTATCTACAACGCAAAAATAAAACAGTCGAAAAAGGCAAAGGAGTGCACATTATTCAAGAAGGCGAGTCGATGCACGATATTTCGCAATTGTATGGCATTCGTCTGCATAAATTATACGATTTAAATAACATGGAATATACGCAAAAAGCCACGGTTGGTAAGCGTTTAAAATTACGTTAATTGCTATGGAACAAAAAGAGTACGATTTGATTGATTTGGTTCGCTTCTGCTGGAGCGTATGGGTTCGTTATGCATGGAATCCCTTGGTTTACTTATTTCGTTTTGCTTTGCAAAAATGGTATGTTTTGTTAGTGGCAGCTATTATAGGTGTAGGTATTCATATGTGCTTTAAACGTGTGTCTCCCGTATCGTATAGCAGTGAGATGAATGTCTATTATGCGATAGATACCCCTACCGAATTGATCAATAAAGTTAATTCGCTTAATTACCTTTCGCAAGCAGAACGTGCACAATTGTTAGGGCTCTCTCAAGAAGACGCTAACGAATGGGAGCGTGTTTCGCCTTATTTTATGCTAAAATCCAAAGAAATCACGGGCTTATATACGGTAGATTATGATAATAAGTGGCAACAAGACCACGAGTTGATAGCACCGCATATTTTGTGTTTGCAAGTAGTAACCAAAAATCAATTTGCCAATACCACCATTCGTACAGCCTTGTTGAATTACTTGAACAACGATGCCTGGGTGCAAGCCAAATATAACGATCGTAATACCATTTTAAAACAAGGTTATGAGGCAAATCAAAAAGAATATGCCGTGTTGGATTCGTTGCGTAAAGCAGGCTCTATAGCGGAGGCAGAAACAGGTACCATGCTTTCGTTGGCAGATAATGTGATTAAAACCGAAAAATTCTTACGTACCGAAACGGCTCCAATTATTTTGTTATCTGCAACTACGGTGTCTCCTTTAAATAATGCTGCTATAATGGGCATGAAAGGTTGCGTAGCAGGTATGGTATTTTTGGTATATGTGCTTTTGTTAATCGTTCATTTCAGAAAAGAAATTTATCAATTTATTTATCCCGAAAAGAAATAAAGCTTTTTGAGACGCAAAAAAGTAAGGGGCTAACTCAGCAAGTTAGCCCCTTTTCTTATGTACTAGTGTTTGTATTAAATAAACTGGGTACTGCGTTTTACAAAATTGCTAAGTGCTTCGCCTTTAAGCATGTTGTTGGCAAGTAGTGCCAAATCAACCAACTGGCGCACCATGTCTTCGCCTTTAGCAAAGTCTTTGTAAAGTGCTTCTTTGTCTTTTTCGAGCGATGCAATCTTATCGTTGTTGTTCTTGATAAGTTCTTTGTCGGTTTCGGCAATTTCGTCGTCTTTTTTGTCTTTGTTAGCCGTGTTAATGCTATCAACGATGTTGCGTAATTCGGCAATTTCGTTATCAATAGGTGCTACTTTCTCGCCAACGCTTTGTAGAGCATTGTTCATTAAACGTTTAATAAGTGCATGGTTGGTATTTACCACCAAGTTGTAGCTGTTGGGCATTTGACCATAAAAACTCATCATACCACCTTGCGTAGCTGCCATTTCTTTCATACGACGCATAAATTCTTGTTGCGTAATCATAACTGGCATGCTTTCGGCGTCCAAAGCAGCAAAACTAACCCAGAAATTATTGTCTTTATCTTCGGGCAATTCGGCTTTAAAGATGCTGCTCAATGCGTTTTGTTCGTTGGCAGTAAGTTCTACCGTAGCAGCGTTATCTTTTAGAATAATGTTGTCGATGGTGTCGCTATCTACGCGTACATAGCGGCTTTTCTCGTTCTTTTGTTCCAACATCGATGCCAAGTGAACGTCTAATTGACCATCCATAACCAACACATCGTATCCTTTGGCTTTGGCAGCCTCGATGTAGCTAAATTGTTGCTCTGCATCGTTGGTGTAAAGGTAAATTAAATTGCCGTCTTTGTCGGTTTGATTGCTTTCTACCAATGTTTTGTATTCTTCGGCAGTAAAGTACTTGCCATCGGTGTTTTTGAATAGGTTAAATTTAACGGCACGTTCGTAGAATTTTTCGTCTGTTAGCATACCGTAGTTGATAAATATCTTTAAGCTATCCCATTTATTTTCAAAGTCTTGACGTTCTGCTTTGAAAATTTCTTGCAAACGGTCGGCAACTTTTTTGGTAATGTGGCTCGATATTTTCTTGACGTTGCCATCGCTTTGCAAATAAGAACGGCTTACGTTAAGCGGAATGTCTGGCGAGTCGATAACACCGTGTAGTAGGGTTAAAAATTCGGGGACAATGCCTTCGACACTATCGGTTACAAATACTTGGTTGCAATAAAGTTGGATTTTATTGCGTTGTAGTTCGATGTTGTTTTTAACCTTGGGGAAATACAAAATACCCGTCAAATTAAATGGATAATCTACATTCAAATGAATGTGGAACAAAGGTTCTTCGCCATAAGGATATAATTCGCGGTAGAATTTGCTGTAATCTTCTTCGGTTAAATCGGCAGGTTTCTTTACCCAAGCAGGGGTAGTGTTGTTTACAATGTTGTCTTCGGATGTCTCTTGCTCTTTGCCATCTTTCCATTCTTTTTTCTTGCCGAATGCAATGGGAACGGGCAAGAATTTGCAATATTTGGTTAGCAATTCGTTTATCTTGCTATCTTCCAAAAATGCGATATTTTCATCGTCGATGTAAAGGATGATGTCGGTACCACGATCGGCTTTGGTGGTTTCTTGCATGGTATAATCGGGATTGCCTTCGCAGCTCCATTTAACAGCCTGGCTACCTTCTTTGTACGATTGGCTGATGATTTCTACCTTTTTAGAAACCATGAACGACGAGTAAAATCCTAAACCGAAATGTCCGATAATAGCATTCGCATCGTCTTTGTATTTGTCCAAAAATTCTTCTGCACCCGAAAAAGCAATTTGGTTGATGTATTTGTCAATTTCTTCGGCGGTCATACCTACACCACGGTCCGAAATGGTAATGGTTTTGGCTTCTTTGTCGATGTTGACACTTACTTTTAATTCGCCCAATTCGCCTTTAAACTCGCCTACAGAGGCTAATGTTTTTAGTTTTTGGGTAGCGTCAACAGCATTCGATACCAACTCACGTAAAAAAATATCGTGGTCGCTATACAAAAATTTCTTGATAACGGGAAAAATGTTTTCCGATGTTACTCCAATGTTACCTTGTTTCATATATTCAGTGTTAAATAATTTCGTTTTGCCAAATTAGAAGCAAAAACAATGCCAAAGTACTTTATCTGCCAAAAAAAGATAGGAAATAAAAAAGGCTGACAGATTTGTCAGCCTTCGACCACTGTTTATGGTGGTTATTTTTCGCTAAAGATATAGCCATATCCTTGCTTGGTAACCAAGTTTTTATCGTAGGGTTTGATTTTTTTACGCAAGCGGGTTATGTTTACATCAATGGTTCTGTCAAGTACGTTCGATTCTCCTTTCCAGATACTTTCCAAGAGTTGTTCGCGCGATAGAACCCTGTTTTTGCATTGCAAGAACAAAGCAAGTAGTTCAAATTCTTTTTTGGTCAAATTAATTTCGTCGTTGCCAATAAAAGTGGTTTTGTTGATTAAATTAATTTGTAAATCGTTGTAAGTTAAGATGTCACCTTGGCTTGTGGTTGGCAACTCTTTGCTGATAGAAGGAGTGGCTACCGTTGCAGGTGTATTAGAGGTGCGTTTTAATACGGCTTTAACACGTGCCAAAACCTCGTTGATGGAGTAGGGCTTGGATATGTAATCGTCAGCTCCAATGGCAAAACCGCGTAGTTTGTCTGTTTCTGTATCCTTGGCAGTTAGGTATATAATGGGAATTTTGTCAGTAGCTTCGTTTTTGCGTAGCAAAGATCCCAGTTTAAAACCCGAAATCTCTCCCATCATAACATCCAACATAAACAATTGGTAAGAGGATAAGTTGTCTTGTTTTAGCACGTCCTCGGCAGAGTAGGCTACATCTACGATATAACCAGCTTGCTCCAAGTTAAATTGCAAAATTTCGCACAAATCTTCTTCGTCATCGACTACTAAAATACGTTCGTCTGCCATAGTTATATAATCTAAGGTTTATTGTCAGATAGGATGCGGCTCGGAATCAATACGAATAGAAACGTTCTTTGTATTCTTTTGCCTATCGCTTTCTTTGTTCTACAAAAATAATGCTTTACTTTTTAAAAACAAAATATACCGATAAAACCATGAAAACAAATCCAATAATGTGGTTCCATCGAATACTTTCGTTAAAAGCCAAAACCGAAAAAATCATAAAAACCAGCAGGGTAATGGCCTCTTGTATTACTTTTAGTTCTAATAGCGAAAAAGGACCGCCGTTGCCAGCAAAGCCGATGCGGTTGGCAGGAACCTGAAAACAATACTCAAAAAATGCGATGCCCCAACTAAGTGCAATAACAGCAATGAGTGGCCAACTTTCAAACCATTTAAATTCTTTGAGTTTTAGGTGTCCATACCATGCCAAGGTCATAAAGGTATTGGAAATTACCAACAGTAGGAGGGTGTAAAAGATTTTCATATCGTAAGTTTAATATGCTGAGCTACCAGCTGTTATACTGGTAAAACCAATTAGTTTATCGCATTTGCTGCCAAAAGGTTTGTGGTAAACTTTAATTTCGTATTCGTTTTGTGTTTGCCAAAAATTACCCTCAATGGGTTTTAAACTTCCTTTGGTTTGCTGTTTAGGAACAACCAAGTATAAGTAGTTGTAACCGCCTTGTTTTAGCAGTAATGTTTTTTCGTATTGTCTTTTTTGTGCGTTGTATTGCATCCTGCCGTTTGGGGTTAGTTGATTGCCCGTAAGTTCGCCGATGATATACACGTCGCTGTCCCAAAATGGTTGTTCTGCGGGTAGCGAAAAATGCGTAAAAAAGTAGTCGGCTTCTTCGTCTGGATAATCCGAAAACTGTACATTGACCATGTATCTGCCGTGTACATCCTGTATGTAGTCGTATTGCTTGTTATTTCTAATTTCGTCTGCAAACAAGGTGACGTGGTAGTAAGGTTTAAAATAATCGATACTTTCGATGCGATCGCTCAAAATTCGCTCGGACGAAATGTCGAATACACGATATTGATTGCCAGCTTCAAAAATAAGTTTGGGGTTGTTTAGGTATCGCAAGGTTTGTCGTTCGATATAATCAGCCATCGATAAAAGTACACGATTGTCTTTTCTGCCATTTTGGGTAACTTCTACCCAAATTTCGTTAAGCGGATCTTTGATATCGTATTGGCTATAGTCGATGTCGATATTAACTTGCTGAAAATCTTTTTGATAACTGATGTTGGTTCGTGCCGTTGCTTGGGCATGAATATTTACTTTAGGATCGACCACCGAGAAACAAGCTGTTACAACGGGTCGTTCTTGGTCGTTGTCCTGAAAAACTTCGATGGCATAATTGCCACTTATCTTAAATTTCCAATTGTCGTTTGGAAGGGTTAGGCGATAATGATCGTAGGTAAAATACGTATTGGACGATGTGCTCACTTCGTCAATGTAGTTGATAAAGAATCCGTCCATGTATTCCGATTCTTGGATGGTCGATTTTTTCCAGTCTGCACTGCAGTGAACAACACGGTATGAATACGTGGTGGCATTGCTGTTTAAATCGTCAAAGGTAAGGGTGATTTGTTCGCCACTCTCTAAATCGACAACGGGATAGCGAGGCGAACGCTGGTAATTGGCAATTTGAACGCTCTTAATGTTCTCTTTCCACGAACGGGTAGAGTAGATTTGAGCGTTTGCCGTGGATAAGCCAATTAAACTGAATAAAAATAAGAATATTTTTTGCCAATTCATACCGCAAAGATAGTAAATTCTCCTTTCTCCTTTCTTATTTCTCATTTATTTATTGTAACTTTGTAGCGTTTTTTATATATAGGTAATATATTATCACTTATGGCAAACGTAATAAAAACCAAAAAGGGTCTTGACATTCGTATGGCTGGCGAAGCTGCCAAACAATACGGTCAGGTGTCGCAAGCCGAATTCATCGGGTTTAATCCAGATGATTTTTACGGTATGACACCTAAACCCATCGCAAAAGTAGGCGATAAAGTCAATGTGGGCTCTGTCTTGTTTGTGGACAAGAAACACCCCAATTTTAAAGTAGTATCTCCTGTTAGTGGCGAGTTAGTTGCTATCAACCGCGGAGAACGTCGTAAAATTTTGGATATCGTAGTTAAAAACGACTGCAAAGCTACGCAAGCTAATTTGCCTGCTGCAAATTGGAATGGTAGTGTAGAAGAAATCAAAGCTGCACTTTCGGATGCTGGTATGTTTGCTTTCTTTAAACAACGTCCTTACGATGTAGTGGCAAATCCAGACGATGCTCCTCGTGCTATCTTTATTTCGGCATTCGACAAAGCGCCTTTAGCTGCAGATATGAATTTTATTCTATCGCAAGAAACAGCAGCGTTCCAAGCAGCTATCAATGTGTTGGCAAAAATCGCTCCTGTTTATGTAGGAGTTGATAACCAAGCTCAATGGGCAGAAGGTTTGCAAAATGCAACTGTTACTTGTTTCGAAGGTGCATATCCAGTTAGTAACGTAGGTGTGCAAATCAACCAAGTAGCCCCCATTAACCGTGGCGAAATTGTTTGGACCGTAACTCCACAAGAAGTGGTAATTATGGGTCGCTATATATTAAAAGGTATTTTAGACTTCTCTAAAACCGTTGTGTTGGCAGGAGAGTGCGTAGCAACACCCGCTTATTACAAAGTAACGATGGGTGCGCCTCTTACTTCGCTTGTATATGCCAATTTGAGCAACGGTGTAAAATCTCGCATCATTGCTGGTAATCCATTGTCTGGTACACAAGTTACCGAACAAGCATGGTTGAACCCCATGGTGTCGCAAGTAACAGTTCTTCCCGAAGGCGATGATACACACGAAATGTTGGGTTGGATGATGCCTCGTTTTGGCATGTTCAGCTTGAACGGCTCGTTCTTATCGGGTATGTGCTCTTGTTTGCGTAAAAAAATGACTTTCCGTTTTGATACCCGTGTGTTGGGTGGCGAACGTCACATGATTATGTCGGGCGAGTACGATAAAGTATTCCCCATGGACATTTATCCCGAGTTCCTAATCAAAGCCATCATTGCTGGCGATATTGATAAAATGGAAGCTTTGGGTATTTATGAGGTTGCTCCCGAAGACTTTGCTGCAGCAGAATTTGTTTGCTCTTCGAAAATGGAATTGCAAAAGATTGTACGCAAAGGTTTAGACCTTTTGAGAAAAGAAATGTGCTAATTAGAAATTTATAATCGACAAATAATGAATGCTTTAAGAAAAATGATCGATAAGATAAAACCTACCTTCTCCGAAGGCGGTAAATTATCGATGTTCCGTTCGGTATTCGACGGATTTGAAACTTTCTTGTTTGTGCCAAATACCACCTCTAAATCGGGTGCTCATATTCATGATGCTATCGACTCAAAACGTATCATGATTATGGTAGTTATCGCTTTGATGCCTGCCTTGTTATTTGGTATGTACAACGTAGGTTATCAGCACTATTTGGCCATTGGTCAATTGGCAGAAACCGGTTTTTGGACAATTTTTGCATACGGTTTGTTAGCCGTATTGCCTAAAATTGTGGTTTCGTACCTAGTAGGTTTAGGTATTGAATTTACCGTAGCTCAGTTTAAAGGCGAAGAGATTCACGAAGGTTTCTTGGTTTCGGGTATTATCATCCCCATGATTGTTCCCGTAGATTGCCCCTTGTGGATGTTGGCGCTTGCTACTGCTTTCTCCGTTATTTTCGCTAAAGAAATTTTTGGAGGTACAGGTATGAACATCTTCAACGTAGCAATCGTTACCCGTATGTTCTTGTTCTTCTCGTATCCCTCTAAAATGTCGGGCGATAGCGTTTGGATTGCTAAAGACGGTATTTTAGGCTTGGGCGAAGGTACTGTCGTTGATACCTTTACGGGTGCAACTCCATTGGGTCAAGTGGCTGTATCGCCAACTACTCAAACCGCTCTTACCAACGCTGTAGGCGAACCTTCTACGATCATGGATGCCATCATCGGTTTGATTCCCGGTTCGATTGGCGAAACCAGCATTATCGCTATTGCGTTAGGTGCTATTCTTTTGTTGGTTACTCGCATTGCAAGCTGGAAAATTATGCTTTCTATCTTTGGTAGTGGTGCTTTGATGGCTTGGATTTTCAATGCAGTTGGTCCTGATACTGCAGCTGCTGCACTTCCTTGGTACGAACACCTTATTTTAGGTGGTTTTGCCTTTGGTGCTGTCTTTATGGCTACCGACCCTGTTACCTCGGCTCGTACCGAAGCTGGTAAATGGATGTACGGCTGTTTAATTGGTGCTTTGGCTATCATTATTCGTGTTCTAAACCCTGGTTATCCCGAAGGTATGATGCTTGCCATCTTGTTTGGTAACGTATTTGCTCCTTTGTTCGACTATTTGGTAGTTGGGCGCAACATATCCAAACGTGCTAAACGTGCAACAAAAGCTATTAACTCTAAATAATAATACCATGAATACAAATAGTAATACTTATACCATCGTATATGCATCGGTCATGGTAGTTATCGTGGCTTTCTTGCTGGCTTTTGTTTCATCGTCGTTAAAAGATAAACAAAACGAAAACGTGGCATTGGATAAGAAAAAACAAATCTTATCTGCCCTTAATGTAGATTTAAAGGGTGCTGATGCAGCTAAATTGTACAGCGAACTTGTTCTACAAGAACCCATTCTTGATTATGCTACAGGTGCTGTTAAAGCAGAAACAGGTGCTTTTGATGTAGATTCAAAAACAGAAAATGCTAAACCTGTACAAGATCGTAATATTCCTTTGTTTGTATGCCAAGTTGATGGCGCTACCAAATACGTGTTGCCCGTGTATGGCGCAGGTCTTTGGGGTCCTATTTGGGGCTATGTGGCGTTGAACGATGATAAATCGACCGTTTTTGGCGTTTATTTCTCGCATGCAGGCGAAACCCCTGGTTTAGGTGCCGAAATCACATCGATGCCATTTAAATCACAATTTCCCGGTAAACAAATTACAAAAGAAGGCGAATTTACTTCTATTGCCATTGTAAAACCTGGAAAAATTGCCGAAGGTGTTGATTATGTAAACGGCATTTCGGGCGGTACCATTACTTCGCAAGGTGTTGATGCCATGTTGAAAGATGGTTTAGGTCAATATGTTAACTTTTTAAAACAATAAGGAGGAGCAGATCATGAGTTTATTTTCAAAAGAAAATCGTGAAGCATTCTTGTCTCCGCTATGGATGAACAACCCAGTTACTATGCAAGTGTTGGGTATTTGCTCGGCATTGGCTGTAACTGTAAAATTAGAACCCGCATTGGTAATGGGTATTTCGGTAACCATTATTGTGGCAGTGGCAAACTTAGTTGTTTCGTTGCTTCGTAATACCGTACCTAATCGTATCCGTATCATTGTTCAATTGGTAGTAGTAGCTACTTTGGTTACCATTGTAAGTGAGGTATTAAAAGCGTTTGCTTACGATGTTAGTGTGCAATTATCGGTTTACATTGGTCTTATTATTACCAACTGTATCTTGATGGGACGTTTAGAAGCATTCGCTATGGCAAATGGTCCTTGGTCTTCGTTCCTTGATGGTTTGGGCAACGGATTTGGTTATGCGGCTATTTTGGTCGTTGTAGCTTTTGTGCGCGAACTATTTAGTGCAGGTACCTTGTTGGGCTTTAAAGTAATTCCAGACTGTGTTTATGATTTTGGATACGTAAACAATGGTTTGATGTTGATGCCTCCTATGGCACTTGTGTTGTTGGGTTGCATCATTTGGTTCCAACGTGCTAAAAATCCTGAGTTAAACGATTAACAACCCGTAATACAGAATCATCATGGAAAATTTATTAAGTTTATTTGTTAAGTCGATTTTTGTCGATAACATGATATTTGCCTATTTCTTGGGTATGTGCTCGTATTTGGCTGTATCTAAGAATGTAAAAACGGCATTTGGATTGGGTATTGCGGTTATTTTCGTGTTGCTAATTACCGTACCCGTAAACTATTTGTTAGAAAACTATGTGCTTAAAGCCGATGCGCTTATGCCAGGTGTAGATTTAAGCTTCCTTAGCTTTATCTTGTTTATTGCTATTATTGCTGCTATTGTACAATTGGTAGAAATGGTAGTGGAGCGTTTCTCTCCTTCGCTATATGCATCATTGGGTATTTTCTTGCCACTTATTGCTGTAAACTGTGCCATCATGGGTGCTAGTTTGTTTATGCAACAACGTGCGTTTGTGAATGTAGGCGAGGCTACAGTATATGCCCTTGGCTCAGGCATTGGTTGGTTGATTGCCATTGTTTGTTTGGCAGCTATTCGCGAAAAAATGGCGTTTAGCGATGTGCCAAAACCTTTGCGTGGTTTGGGTATTACCTTTATTACCGTAGGTTTAATGGCGTTAGCATTTATGTGTTTCTCTGGTTTAAAAATTTAAGAAAGGACAATAACTATGTTATTAGCAATCAATATGACAATGATAGGAATCAGTATTGCTGTATTCCTTGGTATTATCCTTGTAATGGTTATTTTGCTGTTGGTAGCCAAACGTTATTTGTCTCCTTCAGGTCCTGTTAAGGTTACCCTTAACGGCGAAAAAACCATGGAAGTAGCCTCTGGTGGCACTCTTTTGGGTACCATGGCGGTAGAAGGCGTATTCTTGCCCTCTGCTTGCGGTGGTAAAGGTTCTTGCGGTCAATGCCGTTGCCAAGTACCCGAAGGTGGCGGCGAAATATTGCCTACCGAAACCGTTCACTTTAGCCGTAAACAAATCAAAGATAACTGGCGCTTGGGTTGTCAAGTAAAAGTTAAAGGCGATATGAGCGTAAAAGTACCCGAATCTGTTCTTGGTGTAAAAGAATGGGAATGCGAAGTTATTTCTAACCGCAACGTGGCTACCTTTATCAAAGAATTTAAAGTTAAATTGCCTGCTGGCGAACACATGGACTTTGTTCCTGGTTCGTACGCTCAAATTGTTATCCCAGAATACGATTTGAACTATGCAGACTTTGACCGTTCGTTAATTGGCGATTTGTATGTTCCTGCTTGGGAAAACTTTGGTTTGTTTAACCTAAAACAAAAAAATACCGAGCAAACCATTCGTGCGTACTCTATGGCTAACTATCCAGACGAAGGCGATATTATTACCCTTACCGTACGTATTGCAACTCCTCCATTCAAACCAAAAGACCAAGGTCCTGGCTTTATGGATGTTCCTTGTGGTATCGCATCTACCTATATTTTCTCGCTAAAACCTGGCGATAAAGTAATTATGAGTGGTCCTTATGGCGATTTCCACCCAGAATTTGACAGCAAACGCGAAATGATTTGGGTAGGTGGTGGTGCCGGTATGGCTCCTTTGCGTGCACAAATTATGCACATGCTTAAAACCCTTAAAACACGCGACCGCGAAATGCATTATTTCTACGGTGCACGTGCTATCGACGAGGTGTTCTTCTTGGAAGACTTCTTGGAATTGGAAAAAGAATTCCCCAACTTCCACTTCCACTTGGCGCTTGACCGTCCAGACT
>CALDQH010000076.1 GCA_937911935.1 uncultured Bacteroidales bacterium
TTGCGCGATGCGTCGCAGTCTAATACACCTGCCAAGCACATTGGTTGGTTAGCGATGATACCGGTTGAAACACCGTTGAAGCGACCAAATGCACAAATGATGTTAGGAGCGTATTCGGGTTGGATTTCCAATACATCGTTGTTATCTACGATAGAAGTAATGATTTCTTTCATATCGTAGGGTTTGTTTGGATTGTCAGGAACCAAGGTATTCAATACATCGTCGATACGATTTACTGGATCGTCGCAAGGAACAACAGGAGCAGATTCCATGTTGTTTTGAGGAATAAACGACATCAAACGACGTACGGTAGCCAAACCGTCTTGTTCGTTTTCGGCACGGAAGTGAGCCACACCTGTTTTGGTTGCGTGTACACCTGCGCCACCCAATTCGTCAACAGAAACAGATTCGCCAGTTACTGATTTTACTACTTTAGGACCAGTGATGAACATGTAGCTGTTTTCTTCGGTCATCATGATAAAGTCGGTAAGAGCAGGCGAATATACAGCGCCACCAGCACAAGGACCAAAAATCAATGAGATTTGAGGTACTACACCCGATGCCAAAATGTTGCGTTCAAAGATTTCGGCATAACCTGCCAATGCATTAGGACCTTCTTGGATACGAGCACCACCCGAGTCGTTGATACCGATGATAGGAGCTCCGACTTTCATGGCTTTGTCCATTACATGACAAATTTTTAGTGCTACGGTTTCAGAAAGTGAACCACCAAATACGGTAAAGTCTTGCGCAAATACAAACACCAAACGTCCGTCAATGGTACCTTGACCAACGACTACACCATCGCCCAAGAATTTGTCTTTGTCCATGCCAAAGTTGGTGCAACGGTGAGTTACAAACATGTCCATTTCTTCAAAGCTGCCTTCGTCCAATAGCATTTCGATGCGTTCGCGGGCAGTTAGTTTTCCTTTGCTGTGTTGCGAGTCAATTCTTTTTTGACCGCCACCCAAACGAGCTTTTTCGCGTAGCTCAATTAGGTTTTGAATTTTATCTGTTGCCATTTTATGTGTAAATGATTAAATCACGTTTTTATTTCTTTTCGCAGAATTCGGTTAGGATGCCTGCTGTAGATTTTGGATGAAGGAATGCAATAGTCATGCCTTCTGCACCACTACGTGGGGTTTTGTCGATAAGTTGTACGCCTTTGTCTGCCACTTCTTGCAAGCGAGTTTCGATGTCGTTTACAGCGTAAGCAATGTGATGGAAACCACCACGACCACCGTTTTTCTCGATGAATTTAGCTACGGTACTTTCGGGAGAAGTAGGTTCTAATAGTTCGATTTTAACTTCGCCAACTTTTAAGAAAGCGGTTTTTACTTTTTGGTCTGCAACTTCTTCGATTGCATAGCAAGTTAGACCTAATACTCCTTCGTAGTAAGGAAGTGCTTCTGCGATGCTTGGTACAGCAATACCAAGGTGTTCAATTTTGGTTGGAATCATAGTTTTGAATGTTAATATGTTAAATGTTTAATGTTTAATGTTAATTGTTTAGGCGATTTTTATTGGGAACTACTTATTGCGATAGCCGAGCAAATGGCCGCCCAAACATTTACGCTTGTAAAGCAAATAAATGATACCTAGTGTAGCAACCAAGGGCCAAACAATTAGGTTTTGTATCCAGGTTGAGACCCCATAATAATTGAGGGCAAATAGCAGCAACCCAAAAAACAATTGCACGCCTGCATACAGAGCAGATACCGCCACATGGTTGCGTTTTCCTTCGTTACACATCAGTTGGAACAAATGAATACGGTGGGGTTGAAAAATATTTTCGCCAGCAAACAAACGTTGCACAATGGTCAAACCTGCCTCGATAAATACCGAGGAGAAAATGGCTAAATAGGCAACATTGCCTGTATTTATCATCAATTTGATAAGCAGATATACCATTACGTATCCTACCGCTATGGCACCTACATCGCCCGAGAAACAAATTGCTTGTTTGCGCGCATTGTAGAACAAAAACAACAAGGTAGGTATTAAGGTAAAATAAATCAATTGGCTATCGACAAAAGGCGAAACATATTCGTTTATGAGGTACAACGGGATAAGCGTTGAAAGGACCAAACCTCCTAACATGCCGTTTAGCCCATCCATAAAATTGTACATATTGAGCAGTCCCACCGAAAAACCCCAGCACATCACAATGGCAGACCACTGTACGACAGAAGGCATCAATGCCAACGAAGGTTCGTCTATTTGTATTTGCCATAGCAACAACGACATCGCCACCAATTGTATCAACAAACGCCACAAAAACCACACTTCTTCCAAGTCGTCGATAAAACTGACAACCGAAAGCATGCACAAGCCGATAAAGAAATACCAGGGAAAATTGTCGGAAGACTGATAAAAAAGCACAACTCCGTATATCACGTACGAAACAAAAAAGATAAAACCAGCACCTGTGATAACTGGTTTTGTATGCGAGCTTCTATGATTTACTCCTGCCAACATGTTTCGTTTGCGTGCAAACGGAAAATACAATTGCAACATCAGAAGTAACAATACGAGCGTAAATATATAAATCATGTCTTTTTGAACGTCAACTAATGAACGACAAATGTACAAAATTTAATTCTATAATAAGGTAATATTTAACAGCAATTTCGTGCGAATTTCTTATTCGCTACTTTTTTTTGGCAAATTATCAATTTTACATTATTTTTGCTTGTTACACGCAGTTGATTTGACCAAAAACCAAACATGATTAAAGCATTTCAGACACTCTTTACTTTTTTAAGAAATCCCTTGCAGGGCTGGAGTTTACTCAAGCAACAAGCCACCCAAGATTCTGTCGTAAGTATCTATATAATAATGGTTTTTGCTGGTTTATGCACAGCTATCGGCAATTATATGGAGTTAATATTATGGAAGTGGAGCGATAACATCATTGCTTTTTTAGGCACCTCTATCTCGTTGTTAGCGAGCCTGTATATTGCCCTATTTTTGGTTAAACTTTATTACGAAAAAACAGAAAAACAACTCCTATCCAACAGCATTTGTATTCATTTTGTAGCATTTGCATCGGTAGGCGTTTATTTAACGTTTGCTTTGGTTGAGCTAACGCATATATCGTTGTTTTGGCTATTTTCTCTATACACCATCAAATTGGTATTAGAATCCATTCAAAGTGGCTATATAGCGGTCGAAGAAAAACGCAAACACACATTTATTTGGGTATGCAGTGCTATACTTATCTTAGCACCCATCATTACCTACCGTATAATCGGTTCTATTATCCATTTATAAAGAAAACTCATGTCTGCCATTCAAATACGCAACAAGAAAGCATCGTTCGATTATGAATTTATCGACACTTATACAGCTGGCATTGTACTAACCGGAACAGAAATTAAATCGATCCGAGCAGGCAAAGCTGGTCTGGTGGATAGTTTCTGCCTGTTTGAAAATGGCGAACTATGGGCAAAGGGCATCCATATTAACGAATATTTTTATGGATCCTACAACAACCATCTACCCAATCGGGATAGAAAATTATTACTCACCAAAAAGGAATTACGTAAACTTGCACGTGGTCTTGCCGACCCAGGAACAACCATTGTTCCAACCCTTTTGTTTATCAACGAAAGAGGACTTGCCAAGGTAAACATCGCTTTGGCAAAGGGTAAAAAAGAATACGACAAACGTCAGAGTCTAAAAGAAAAAGACGACAAACGACAGATGGATCGTGCAAAATTGATTCGATACTAAATGAAAATTATTATCGCTGGCGCAGGTGCTGTTGGTACACACCTTGCCAAAATGCTATCCAAAGAAAAACATACCATTGTTTTATTGGACGAAAAAACCGAAAAAATAAAACAATTGGAATCGAGCTACGAGATTTTAGCCGTAGTAGGAAGCCCTACTTCGCTAAAAGATTTGCGCGAGGCGCAAGTGCCCTCTGCCGATTTGTTTGTGGCGGTAACTCCATACGAAAGTACCAACATTACAGCTTGCCTACTTGCCACCAACTTGGGTGCCCAAAAAACATTGGCACGCATCGACAACCAAGAGTATCTACTACCCAAAAACAAGGAATTTTTTAAAAGCATGGGGGTTGACTCGCTTATTTATCCTGAAAGATTGGCTGCCGACGAAATTGTAAACGGTCTTAAAAAAGGTTGGGTAAGACAATACTTGGAATTTTCTGACGGCGAGTTGGTGGTTTTAGCCACCAAAATACGCGAATCCTCTCCGCTTTGCGACCAACAACTCATGCATGCCTTTCAGGCTAACAACCGATTGCGCGTGGTTGTTATCAAAAGAGGCAACGAAACCATTATCCCCACTGGCAAGGACCAAATCAAGGTAAACGATATTGTTTATTTCTTGACCACACGCGAAGGAACAGAAGAAGTTCGCATTTTATCTGGCAAAGAGGAATTTGAAATTGGTAGCACCATGTTCTTAGGCGCCAGCCGCATCGGTGTTAGAGCCATCCAAGAACTACCATCGAGCATGAACATCAAAGTCATCGAACAAGACAAAGAAAAAAGCATGCAACTGCTCGAAAAAACAGATAAAGCATTGGTTATCAATGGAGATGGCAGGGATATTTCGCTACTTAAAGAAGAAGACATCGAATCGTACGATGCCTTTGTTGCCCTATCTGGAAATTCGGAAACCAACATTTTGGCTTGTTTAGCGGCCAAAAATTTGGGTGTAAAACGTACCATTGCCGAGGTAGAAAACAACGACTACATTTCGATGGCAGAAAGTTTGGATATTGGTGCCATTATCAACAAAAAGATCATTGCAGCCAGCCACATATACCAGTTAATTTTGGGTGGAGACGTATCGGTTAAATGCCTTACTTTTGTGGATGTTTTGGTAGTCGAATTGATGGCAGAAGACGACTCGGCCATTACCAAAGATATGCTTAAAAACCTAAAACTACCCAAAAACACCACCATAGGTGGCATTGTGCGTAACGACAAAGGGATTGTCGCCGTGGGCGATACGCAAATACAAGCAGGCGACAGGGTTTTGGTTTTCTGTGGCGAAGACACTGTGCATAAAATCGAAAAATTATTCAAATAATGAAAGTCTTAAACATCCAATCGGTAGTGCGCATCATCGGCTTCTTGTTGCTGATTGAGGCTTTCTTTATGTTGTTAGCCACCTGCGTATCCATCGGCTACCAGGAAAATTTTTGGCCCCTACTGTTTGGAAGTTGTACCACAGCCATTGCGGGCGGTCTTTCGATTTTGTTTTGCCCAGGCAAACAACCCATGGGCAAGCGCGAGGGTTACCTTATTGTAGCTTCTATTTGGGTGGTATTTTCGCTATTTGGACTTATTCCTTACTACACAGGAAATTACATTCCCTCTTTTACGGATGCTTTTTTTGAAGCCATATCGGGTTTTACGGCAACAGGAGCCTCTACCATTGTCGATGTAGAAGCACTGCCTAATGGCATTCTTTTTTGGCGAACCTTATGCCAATGGATAGGCGGTATGGGTATCATCATTTTATCCTTAGCCATTATTCCCATGGTAAGCGACGGTAGCATGTCGCTGTTGGCTGCCGAGATTACCGGACCTACCAAAGAAAAAGTTCACGCCAAAGTTGCCCAAACTGCCAAAGCCATCTGGGGAATTTACGTAGTCCTAAGTTTGATAGAGGCAGGTGCCCTATGGTTGGCAGACATGGAGCCTTTTGATGCTATTTGCCATGCCTTCTCGACCATATCGACAGGGGGATTATCGACCAAAAACAACGGTCTTATGTACTGGGACTCTGCCACCATCGACTACATCATCATGGTATTTATGTTTTTAGGTGGTGTCAATTTTAGTCTGATATACCTGTTTATCAAGGGGCAATTTGGAAAGATGCTTAAAAACGAGGAGTTTCAGTGGTACAGTGCCTCGATTTTAATCTTTGCCACCATCATGCTTATCACCCTGTTGGTTTACCACACCGATTTAGAGATAGCCACCAGTATTCGATACGCTCTGTTTAACATGTCATCGCTGATAAGTACCACGGGCTTCTCGCATGTGGATTATACACAATGGTCACCTTTTATCTGGACTTTCATGCTGTTTGCCATGCTATTGGGTGGTAGCTCGGGTTCTACTTCGGGCGGTATCAAAACGGTACGCATTGTGCTCTTGCTAAAAAACTCATACTACGAATTTAAACGACTTATTCACCCCAATGCGGTAATTCCCGTTCGATTTAACGGCCATGTAGTAAACACCCAGATTATCAACAACGTACTGGCGTTTATTTTTATGTACGTTATTGTTATGGGGGTAAGTATCATCATTTTTACGGCTACTGGTTTGGGATTTGACGAGTCGGTAGGAACCACCTTTGCCGCCTTAACCAACGTAGGCTTGAGCATGGGCGAAATAGGCACTGGCGATTATTCTACCTTAAGCACCTTTGCCAAATGGTACATGTCGTTTTTAATGTTGGTAGGACGTTTGGAAGTATTTACGGTTCTCATCGTGCTAACACCTGCTTTTTGGAAAAAATAACATGCCAGACACGCCCCAACACATACAACAAGCTCAACAATCCTTTGGCAAAAAAATAGCTGCCGAAAAAATACCCTTTTGGCACGATTGTCCTGATATTATATACCCCGTTCGATTATCGTTAGAACAATGTTCGTCTCAGTGGACTTCCCTTTACAAAACCTTGTTGGTGCATGGCGAAACATTGATTGATTTAACGGGTGGCATGGGGGTTGATTGCTCGTTTTTAGCCCAATCGTTTAAGCAAACAACGTATGTAGAACAAGATGCCGAATTATGTAGGTTAGCCACACATAATTTTGCTTGTTTAGGGCTACCGATTCGGGTGGTAAACGACACGTGCGAACATATCATAGACCAACTACCAGTGGTCGATGTTATTTTTATCGACCCTGCCCGACGCGATCAGAAAGGCGGAAAAATGGTAGGACTATCCGATTGCACACCCGATTTAACCCAAATAGGAAGTCGTATTCTGCAAAAATGCCGTACGCTGTTGATTAAGCTTTCGCCTATGATTGACATCGAATCCGTGCTGAAAGATTTTCCGCAAACCACAGAAATCCACATCGTATCGGTAAAAAATGAATGCAAAGAAGTCTTGATTAAGATAGACCAAGAGGCTAATGCAGAAGAGGCTACGATTTATTGCGTCAATCTACATAACGAGCAAGAAACATCCCATACGTTTTGTTTTAAGCGCAGCCAAGAGAACCAAAGCACCGCTAAGTACGACACACCGCAAAACTACCTATACGAGCCCAATGCCAGCATTCTAAAAGCAGGAGCTTTTAAGCAGGTAGCAGAACGCTATGGTGTAAACAAGTTGCATCCAAGCAGCCATTTATACACATCACAAACCTTCGTTCCTTATTTTCCAGGCAAGGTATTTGCTATCGAAAAAGTTTGTAAGGTACAACGCAAAGAAATTGCGGATATAGAAAAAGCCAACCTAACGATTCGAAATTTTCCGGGCACAGTAGCCGAACTTCGCAAAAAGCTAAAACTAAAAGACGGAGGTGACAAGCATATTTTTGCCACTACGCTGCGCGACAACTCGAAGGTGCTGATTGTAGGAAATCGAGTTAGGAGTTAGGAGTTAGGAATTAGGAGTTAGAAGTTATGATATTTCCAAAGCACTTTGAACAAAAAATAGAGTTTGACAAGGTAAAACTCCTTATCAAGGGGCATTGCGTTGGCATGCACGCCAAAGAAATTATCGACAACTTGCAATTTAGTTGTAAATTGGACGATATTATTGAGACTGCTTCGCAAACCAACGAGTTTTGTACCATTTGCCGCGAAGAAAGCGATGCTTTTCCTGTAGAAGGTTATTTTGACACACGCACCTACCTAAAACGCATTGCCACCGAAGGTACCTACCTACTCGAATCGGAATTGTTTGAACTCTATCGTTCGCTACTAACCATCAAGCGCATCGTACAGTTTTTTAGTGTAAAAACCGAGGAGGAGTATCCATTTTTAAAGAAAAAATGCACCGAAGTAAATGCTTTCCCCGAGGTTAGTCGCTACATAGACGGTATTTTGGATAAGTTTGGGCGTATCAAGGATCATGCTTCGGAAAACTTAGCACAAATTAGACGACAAAAAATACAAATAACAGCATCGGTATCCAAACTGATGGCAAACATCATCCGTCAAGCACAACAAGATGGTTATTTGGATAAAGATGTAACACCATCGTTGCGCGATGGACGTTTGGTTATTCCCATTGCCCCTGCCTTTAAACGCAAGTTGGGTGGCATTGTACACGACGAATCGGCCACGGGAAAAACGGTTTATGTCGAACCTGGCGCCGTGGTAGAGGCCAACAACCAAATTAGGGAATTAGAAGCCGACGAAAAACGTGAGGTTATCAAAATTTTAACGGCTTGTAGCGATTTTATGCGCCCCTACCTACCCGAGTTGGAACTATCTATGTTATTCTTGGCAGAAATTGACAGTTTGCGCGCCAGGGCTTTGTTTGCTATTCGCATCGGGGCTACATTGCCTCAAAGCTGTCATAAGCCGATGCTTGCTTGGGAGAGCGCAACACATCCTTTGTTATACCTTTCGCTACGCGAGCAAGGCAAAGAAATAGTTCCATTAGACATTGCACTTAGCCAAGAAAGACGCATCTTGCTTATCTCTGGACCCAATGCTGGGGGTAAATCGGTTTGCCTCAAAACCGTTGGTCTGCTCCAATACATGTGGCAATGTGGCTTATTGGTACCCATGATGCCCCATAGTACGATGGGCATTTTTGAACATATTTTTATCGATATTGGCGACGAGCAATCGCTCGAAAACGATTTGAGTACCTATAGCTCGCACCTAAGCAACATGAAATATTTTCTGCGACATGGCAACCACAAAACCTTGCTTTTGATTGACGAGTTTGGTAGCGGTACCGAGCCACAAATTGGGGGAGCCATTGCTCAAGCCGAACTAGGTTGCTTTAACGACCAAAAATGCTTTGGCGTTATCAACACGCACTACACCAATTTAAAACACTTTGCCTCGCAAACACCTGGATTGGTAAACGGAGCCATGCTCTACGACCGCCATGAAATGCGTGCTCTGTACCAACTTTCTATTGGCAACCCAGGCAGCTCGTTTGCCATCGAAATTGCTCGCAAAATAGGATTACCCGAGCAGGTAATCGAAAAGGCATCGCAAATTGTAGGCAGCGAGCACATCGACTTTGACAAAAACCTACAAGACATTGTGCGCGACAAGCGTTATTGGGAAAGCAAACGTCAGCAGGTAAAACTAAAAGAAAAGAAAATAAACGAGGCGGACAGAACCTTGCAAGAGCAACTGCAAAGCATTGAACGTCAACGCAAAGAAATTATTCGTCAGGCTAAAAACGAAGCCAAACAATTGTTGGCAGATGCCAATGCCACCATCGAAAAAACCATCAAAGACATCAAAGAAGCCAAGGCCGACAAAGAAAAGACCAAGGCCATCCGCCAACAAATAGAGCAAGAGAAAAAGGCATTGCTCAAAGAAGAGGAGCTAAAGCCCAAACACGCCCAAAGTAAGGGCAAGCATCCTGTATCAGAAGTACCTACTTTGCAAGTAGGCGATGCGGTAACATACGGCGACAACGTGGGAGAGATTATTGAAATTAAGGGTAAAAAAGCGGTGGTTGCCATGGGACTGATGCGCTTAAATGTTGTACTCTCCGAACTTACCAAAGCCTCTCGCAAGCAAGTTCGCCAACAAGAACAGCGTAGTCAAACACCCGTTTGGAGCAAGGGTGACAATACGCTTCGTGAACATCAGCTAAAGTTTAAAACCCAAATTGATGTGCGTGGCATGCGTGCCGACGAGGCGCTTCAAACCATTATGTACTACATAGACGACGCCATCATGATGGGGGTATCCTCGGTGCGCATTTTGCACGGCACAGGTACAGGTGCGCTCAAACAAACCATCCGTCAATACCTTTACACCGTACCCCAAGTGCGCAGCGCCAAAGACGAACACGTTCAGCTAGGCGGTGCCGGCATCACCGTGGTAGAATTAGGATAAGTCGCTTTGCTTCGCAAAGCTCTGGTGATGCGGTAATTTGGTGATTTGGTGATGCGATACCCGCGTAGCGGGTTATACCATATTGTTTTAAAACACAAATTTGTATTTGATGCCGATGTTATGGTTAAGACCGTTTTCGTGGGCGCGGACGATGGTAGCGTCGGTATAAGAGACTTCTTGACCCATGTTGTGCTCTAACAGGTAATAAAAATCGAATTTATTGTGTGCATCAACACTCCACTCTACCCCTACAGAGTAGCGCAAGCGATTAATCCAAGAGGTGTTGTACTCTACATTTTTTAGGGGATTAAACATTTCTACACTTGCGTAAGGTTTTACGGGTTTATCGATAAAAGAATAATCTACCTTAAAACGTGTTCTGAATACCCATTCTGGGTTCACTTCTTCTAAGGGATTGGTTTCGGCATCCAAATAGGTTACTTCGGGCATGGCACGTAACGATAGACCCCAATTGTTTACGCTGCAACTTCCTGTAACGTGCAAACGACCACGATGACGATATTGCCATTGTTCTACAGCATCGGCACCTTTATACATGGCATGAAACGAATAACTTGCCCCCACCTTGATGTACTTATACACCTTATACGAAATATCGAGGGTGGTATATAAACGATCTAAATTAGAAGACATGTTTTTTAAACGCACCTCTTCTGCTAATGACAAGGATAGGTTCTTTACGGGTTTCCACTCGGCAGACACCTCAAAACGGGTTCTAAAATCATTAGAAAGTTCGTCGTATTGGTCCAAAACAGGCAGGTTGTTTGCAAACAAGGTGGTTGCGCCTGCCAAAAACGCGCATAAGGCTAATAATCTGGTTTTCATAGGGGTTTATTTGTTCAACCCGCAATGGGTTGAGGTTTTTCTGGTTTTCAATGTACAGGCCTTGCTGCGCAAGACCTGCTTATTATTTGGGTACAACCCTCTGACGAGGGTTTGGGTGTTGGCGGCGTGTACACCATACAGGCATCAACACATCAACGGGCAACCGCATCTATATAATTCATCACCAATTGAGCGGCAGCTTCTATGCCTACTTTAGAGGTATTGATACATAATTGGTACGAGTCGGCACTACCCCATGTTTTTTCGCTGTAAAAATTGTAGTAAGAAGAACGCATCTTATCTACTTTTTTTATCAAATTAGCAGCTTGCTGGGCATCTATGTTTTCGTACTCCATAATGCGTTTTACCCTATCGTCCATATCGTACTCGGCTACACGACGAATGCGGTCGTCATCGTCGGATGTAATAAATACCGACACCAAAGGTTGGTGCTGACGCAATACATAATCGGCAATACGCCCTACAATAACACAAGGTCCTTCGGAGGCTATTCGCCTGATGGTTTCGCTTTGCATCGCAAACAACGAATCGCCCGATAGCATATCACGGTTTGTGGTAGAGAAAAGCGTGCTAAGCGACCATCCTCCTAACAAAGACGAATTAGGGTAATTGTTGGTGCACTCATCGCAAGTAGAGAACACCTCGTTACAAATACCTGTTTCGTGCGAAACACGGTTAATTAGTTCTTTGTCGTACAAGGGTATGCCGTATTTTTCGGACAATATTTTTGCCACACCTCTGCCACCACTTCCAAATTGACGACCAATAGTAATGATTAACGATTGTGTCTCTTTCATGCAGGTTTTGTTTTAAGTTCGCGAATCAATTTTATAATCATAACAGCTACTACCAATGCCGACAATCCATCTGCCATAGGCAAACTATACCAAATTCCATCTGTGCCCCAATACATAGGTAAAATAAGCAAAAACGGAATCAAAAACAACAATTGACGTGTAGTAGATAGGAATATGGCAATTTTGGCTTTACCGATGGATTGGTACAAGTTGGTACACACCATCTGAAAACCAATCAAGGGCAACAAACTGGTTAAAATGCGTAATCCGTAAGAACTCAACGCATTCAATTCTGCATCGGTCGAGAACATGGACACAATCCATTCTGGGAAAAATTGACACAACAACCAGCCTATCGCACCAAATGCCACCACACAACACATCGTATATCGGAAAACCTCTAATACACGATTGTACTTTTGAGCGCCATAATTATAGCCAGCTATGGGTTGCATACCTTGGTTAAAGCCCATGTTCATCATCACAAAAAAGAAAACAATACGGTTGTCGATACCATAAGCAGCCACATGCATATCGCCACCATGGGTTTGCAAACCTGTATTGATAAGCGTAACCACAATACAAGCTAACGCATTCATGCAAAAAGGAGCTAAACCGATAGACAGAATTTGTCCTGAAATTTTAGAGGAGAAATGCAAAATCTCTTTTTTGAGTTGTAAAACCGAAGTGGGTTTTAAGAAATAGCGCATCACCATAGCAAGGCCAATGGTTTGTGCCAAAATAGTGCCAATCGCTACTCCCCTAATGCCCCAATGTACAACAAATACAAACAAGTAGTTGAATACAAAATTGAGGGCAACGGTAAGCAAAGTAACATTCATCGCCTCACGCGGATGACCCGACGAACGTAGCACACTATTTAAACCCAAATACAGGTGCGTAATGATATTGCCTGCCAAAATAACCTCCATGTAATCGCGGGCATATCCAATGGTATTATCGCTGGCACCAAAAAAGTACAAAATGGGATCTAAAAAAAGGAGCGAAACCAGCATAAAAAGCAAGCCAATACCCACATTGAGCAAAATAACATTACCCATAGCGTGGTTGGCAGACTTATAATCTTGCTGTCCTAATTTTACGGACACAACGGTAGATGCGCCTGCCCCTACCATCGCCCCAAAAGCAGCACCCAGATTCATAAATGGGAAAGTTGCCGACAAACCTGCCAAGGCCATCGAACCGATTCCATGACCGATAAACATGCTATCCATCATGTTGTACAGCGAACTGGCTGTCATGGCAATGATAGCAGGTAGCGAATAATGCAACAAAAGGGAACCAATACTTTTGGTTCCCAATGTTAAAGGTTTTGTTGACATATAATAATTATACGGCTTTAAAACTCATATCAAGGCTCTTAACCGAGTGAGTAAGAGCACCTACCGATACAAAATCTACACCACATTCGGCATAGGTACGCAAGGTGTCAAATGTAATACCACCCGACGATTCTACTTCGTAACGTCCGCCAATCATATCAACGGCTTTTTTGGTATTTTCGGGGGTAAAGTTATCTAACATGATGCGGTTAACTCCGCCTACACGCATAACACGTTCCAACTCCTCAAAGTTACGAACCTCAATTTCTATTTTAAGGTTTTTGCCTTTTTCTTGGCAGTATTTTTGAGCCGAACGAATGGCATTTTCGATACCACCTGCAAAATCAACGTGGTTGTCTTTTAGCAAAATCATATCGAAAAGACCAATGCGGTGATTGGTGCCACCACCAATTTTAACGGCTTCTTTT
>CALDQH010000077.1 GCA_937911935.1 uncultured Bacteroidales bacterium
GCTAAATTCCATGTAGGGTTCGTACAAACGAGCAGGGTCAAAGGTTCCTGTTCCGCTGGGGAATTGTAGCAATGTATTGTCAAATGCAGGGTTGTTCTTGTCGGATAGGTAACCCCAATATGCTTTAAAGCCGAATACTTCGCGCAACTGTAATTTTTTTACCCCAGGAATGAGGTTAAACAGCAAACCGTTGGTGGATATGCCCAAGTCGATAGATGCGTATTGGTCGCAGACAAACTCCAAGGGGTTAACCTGGCTAAACGATTCTGCCATGACCGTAAATGAGGTGTTGGCGTTGGGGGTAAGTAGATAAGGATAAGGTACATCGCCTGTCCAAATTTTACCGCCTTTTACCGTTAGGTCGATACGTCCGAATGCCGAAATAAAGTAGCGTTGGCTGTATTTTAATTCGGTAATTTGGTATCCGTATGTTGTACCCAATAGGTCCTTGAAACTGGCTTTGTGTGTTAACTCAAAGACAGGGTGGGGGTTCTTTAGGTTGAAACGGTAGATACGTCCTTGTACAAATTTTTCTTGAGGAGCGTAGCGCAATTTGATACCAACCTCGTTGTTTTGCAAGTGGTCTAATTCCGTTTGGTCCGATGCGGTTCTAAAATACAAACTATCGGTAGGCAATTGGTATTCGCTCTTAATCCAGGGATTTATCGAGAAACCACTCATGTCCTCGTAGGTGTACTGCAATTTTAGTTGTTTGTAGTACATCATGGTATAGATAGGCATACGCTTAATAGAGTAAGCCCAGTTATCGCTTAATGAGGCAATGGGTTCTTCGCCCACAGTTCTAATATCGTCGGTATAATTTACGGCAATAGAGTTGACGGGGAACTCGCGTGCGTGGTAACTTTTTTGGTTAAACGAATATTCAAAATCGAGTCCGTATTTCATCTTATGGTCGTGGAAACCATACGCCATGTAACCTTTGGCAAAGAAGTTCGGGTTCATATTCGCTGTGGTTTCGCCTCCAATACGCAAACGGAAACCTTCCAAGGTACTACCACTAAACATGGTGTAGATAGGACCAACGTCAAAGTAACTGGGGTCTCCCGTACGTTGGTAACCTTTAATCAGCAACTCTGCTACAAACATGATGCTCTTAACAGCCCAGTTGTTTTGTAGTTTTTCGAGTGTGGTGCTGATTTGACTTTGTGCCAACTGTACGCTATCGGTTCTAAAGGCTTGCCAGTGCGTGCTGTCTTGTGCTTTGGCATCTTTTAGTACTTTTTCGATACCCGCAAAGCTACGCATAATCGAGTCGTTGGGTTGGTTAAACACGTAGTTTTGGAAGGTTCGTGTACGTTGTGCATAGAAACCTTTTGTACCTTTTACCAAGTAAAACTCGGCGGTAAGTTGGTCGTCTTTCAACTCCATGACTCCATCTTGATTTTGCTCAAAATTTTGTTCCAAGTGGAATCCTTCCAAATAGTTAATGTTGGTGTTCTTTGGAATATCAATATTAACGTGTTTAATGGCTAAGGTAGAATCATCGACGGTTATATAGCCCATAAAACCAAAGAACGACGAATTGAAAGGTGTAAAACCAAGGTTGATGTATTTATCACCATCAATTGATATGGTATCTTTGATAAAGAATTTATAGAAATCGCTGGCAATGGGCGATAGAGGACCGACAAAAGGTTTAAATGCAATGTTGATGTTGCTGTTGTAAATGTCGATGTCCTTGAACATTTCGTCCATATAGGTGGTAAGCCAACCTTCGGCAAAAAGTTGGTCATCTATACCTTGTTCTTGCTTGCCAGTTACGATTTGTTTTTTGGTAGAGGGCGATTTGCGGTAGTACTGCTGCATGGTTTTTTCTTTGAGCGAAACCATCAGTACGTTTTTACCACTGACGATAGAGGTGTCCGATTGACTGACAATTTCTCCCAATCCCAAACTATTGGTTGTTTTACCCATTTTTACGTCGGTAATACCCAATAGGAGTTTTTCGTACGTATCGCGTTTGTAGTAATTGGCATTTTCGATGCGGTTGTCGTTTTTTTGTGCCAAAATACGTTTTGCCAAGTCAACCGCAGGATTGTTCTTTTTGGAATAACTGTTTTTGCTGGTAACTTGTACTTCTTGTAGCATGTAGTCGGTTGGTACCAACTTAACATTCATGTGCCTATTAACGTATTTGTTAAGGGCGTAAGTCTTGGTCTTGTATCCCAAGAAAGTAAATTCAAGTTTGTCTGTTTCTTCGGCATTGAGCGAAAAATTACCATCGATGTCGGTTTCGTCGCCATACATGGTGTTCGCAATACGAATAGAGATAAATGGAAGAGGCTCACCGGTTATGGAGTCTGTAACCGAGCCTGTAAAAGTCATTGCCCATGCGCTTTGGCAGCATAGTATGCAAAGAATACTCAGAATGTAGGTCTTTATTGCTCTCAACTTTACCTATATTGAAAATGAAACAGTTACAAAATTACTAAAAATAAGATACTTACCACAAGTAGTTCGAAAAAAAATGCTTTATTTAACGTTTTTACGCAAAATTGGTTACATTGTTGTTACACCTGTTTTGTTTAATAACAGATTTGTTGTAAATTTGTACTCGAATTTTGAAATTACATTTAATATTTATTGATATGACTAAAAGTGCATTGCAAATTGCCAGAGCTGCTTATCAACCTAAATTGCCTAAAGCATTGAAAGGTGCAGTTGCTGTGAAAGAAGGCGAAGCTACTCAATCTGTAGCCGACCAAGAAGCGATTAAAAACTTGTTCCCTAACACCTACGGCATGCCCGTTATTACTTTCGAAGAAGGTGCTGCAACCCAACTTCCTGCAATCAATGTAGGCGTTATTTTGTCGGGTGGTCAAGCTCCTGGTGGTCACAACGTGATTTCAGGTTTGTTTGACGGATTAAAATCGCTTAATGCTGATAGCAAATTGTATGGTTTCTTAGGTGGTCCTAGCGGTTTGGTAGATCACAAATACATCGAACTTACTGCCGAAATCGTTGACGAATACCGCAACACCGGTGGTTTTGACATCATTGGCTCAGGTCGTACTAAACTAGAAGAAACTGCTCAATTTGACAAAGGTATTGAAATCTGCAACCAATTAGGCATCAATGCTTTGGTTATTATTGGTGGTGACGACTCTAACACCAACGCTTGCGTATTGGCAGAATACTACTTGCAAAAAAATACAGGTATCCAAGTAATTGGTTGTCCTAAAACCATCGACGGTGACCTTAAAAACAACATGATCGAAACTTCATTTGGTTTCGATACCGCTTGTAAAGTATATTCTGAAGTTATCGGCAACATCATGCGTGACGCTAACTCAGCTAAAAAATACTGGCACTTTATTAAATTGATGGGTCGTTCTGCATCTCACATCGCACTAGAATGCGGTTTGCAAACTCAACCAAACATCTGTATTGTTTCCGAAGAAGTAGAAGCAAAACAAATGACCTTGGCTGACATCGTTAATAACATTGCCGAAACCGTAGCTGCTCGTGCTGCAGAAGGCAACAACTTCGGTGTTATCCTTATTCCAGAAGGTTTGATCGAGTTCATCCCCGAAATGAAAGTGTTGATTGCTGAACTAAACGATTTGTTGGCACACGAAAGCGACGTACAAAAAGCGCTTCAAGGCTTAACCGCTACCAGCGCTGCTGTATATGCATCTCTTCCAGAAGCAATTGCTAAACAATTGACTTTGGATCGCGACCCACACGGTAACGTTCAAGTATCGTTAATCGAAACCGAAAAATTGCTTATCGAGATGGTTAAAACCCGCTTAGCTGCTATGAAAGCAGAAGGTAAATTTGTAGGCAAATTTGCTGGCTTGGGCCACTTCTTTGGTTACGAAGGCCGTTGCGCTGCTCCTTCTAACTTTGACGCAGACTACTGCTATTCTTTAGGTTTCAACGCTGCTAAATTGATTGGCGCTGGCAAAACCGGTTATATGTCGCTTATCCGCAATACCACTGCTCCTGCAGAACAATGGATTGCTGGTGGTGTTCCTGTTACCATGATGATGAACATGGAACGTCGTCACGGCGAAATGAAACCTGTTATCCGCAAAGCGTTGGTAGAATTGGACGGTGCTCCTTTCAAAAAATTGGTAGAAAACCGTGCTACTTGGGCTAAAGAAACTGCTTACGTATATCCTGGTCCTATCCAATACTTTGGTCCTTCTGAAGTGTGTGATCAGCCTACTAAGACTTTGCAACTAGAACAAAACAAATAATAGAATTTTTAATGGTGAATTTCTGCGTTACGCTTGTCCTCAAAATGCTCACTTACGATAAGTAAGCTCCGCTTTTTCGGACTTCGCAAGCCTTGAACTTCACACATTTAAAATCCTATTAAGCGAATAATCGATTATTCGACTTATCAAAAAGAGCACCCTGCGGGGTGCTTTTTTTGTTGATGCGTTTAGTCGTTTAGTCGTTGAGGCGATGCAATGAAAAGACATCGTGATTGAGCGGAAATACATTTTTGTGTATGACGAGCGTTAA